>CAZFHE010000248.1:0-13961 GCA_964518615.1 uncultured Dechloromonas sp.
ACGTCTATTTCTGCCACCACCGCCTCAGATTCATCAACTTGAGAGACCCCTCAGCTCCTGCATAATCCGTCAACCATGTTCCCGCACACCTGTCTACCATGTGTCCGGTCTATACACATCATGATCAAACTGTCGCTCGCGCTGGCTTTCAGAAATATCGTCCGCAATAGCCGGCGTTCGGCGATGGCGGTTCTGGCGATTGGCTTTGGCATTACCTCCTTGCTGCTGGCGGGCGGCTTCATCGAGTGGAATTTGCGCTATGGCCGGGAGTCGACCATTCATTCACAGTTGGGCCATATCCGGCTCTTCAAGCCGGGGTATCTGGAAAACGGGCAGTCCGATCCCTTTGCCTTTCTTTTTCCGCTGAATCCAGCGCAACTGGAACTGGTGAAATCCGATCTGCCGGTGCGCACCATCGCGCCGCGCCTTGCTTTTAGCGGTCTGGTCAGTCATGAGGAGGCGACCATTTCGTTTATCGGCGAGGGGGTCGATCCCGAGCTGGAAGGCGATTTGAGCCGCTCGATCACCATTGTCGCCGGCGAGGCGATGAGCGGCGATGATCCCAAGGGCATTTTGCTCGGTCAGGGGCTGGCGGCCAATCTGGGGGTTCAGCCCGGCGATTTGATCGTGCTGGTGGTCAATACCGCCGGCGGGCGCATCAATGCCGTGGAGGGCACGGTGCGCGGCTTGTTCGCGACCATTACCAAGGCTTACGACGATTCGGCGCTGCGCGTGCCCATCAAGATGGCCCGGCAATTGCTGCGCGTCGACGGGGCGCATTCTTATGCGGTGCTGCTGGACAAAACGGAGGATACCGACCGGGTGTTGTTCCGGCTGGAGGAACGTTTCAAGGGGCAGGCGATCGAGTTCGTGCCGTGGTATCGCATGGCCGATTTCTATAACAAGACGGCTGAATTGTTCTCCAAGCAGGTGGGGGTGGTGCGCTTGATCATCGCGGTGATCATCATGCTCAGCATCGCCAATTCGCTGATGATGAGCGTTCTTGAGCGCACTGGCGAGATTGGTACGATGATGGCGCTGGGCACGCATCGCGCCGCCATTTTGAGTCTCTTTTTGTCCGAGGGCGTGTTGCTCGGCTTTTTCGGCGGCATTCTCGGCTTGCTGATCGGCTGCCTGGGGGCCTTGGGGATTTCGGCCATCGGGATTCCCATGCCCGCGCCGCCCGGCATGGCTTTCGGGTATACGGCCGAAATTCTCGTGACCTGGCCGATGGCGCTTCAGGGCTTTGCCCTGGCCATTGTGACCACCTTGCTCGCGAGCATTTATCCGGCCTGGAAGGCGTCGCAGAAAATCATTGTCGATGCCCTGCGCCATAACCGGTGACCGCCATGCTCAAACTCGCCGTCCGCAATATCCTGCGCCAGAAAGTCCGCACCGGCATGACGCTGTCGGCCATCGTTTTCGGCGTGCTTGGCCTGATTCTCAGCGGCGGCTTCATTCAGGACATTTTCGTCCAGCTTGGCGAAGCCTTGATCCATTCGCAGTCCGGGCACATGCAGGTGGTCAAGGAAGGTTATTTCACCTATGGCTCGCGCTCGCCCGAAAACTATCTGATCGAGAATCCGGAGGGCCTGAAAAAGCGCATCGCCGCCCAGCCGGGCGTGGATGATGTGCTGTTGCGGGTCAATTTCTCGGGGCTGCTCAACAATGGGCGGACCGATTGGCCGATCATCGGCGAGGGCGTCGAGCCGGACAAGGAGCAGAAACTCGGCAGTTTCATGCACATCGTCGAGGGGCGGCAACTGGCCGATGGCGATGATTTCGGCATCACGCTCGGGCAGGGGGTGGCCACGGCCTTGCATGTGGCGACGGGAGATCGCATCTCCTTATTGCTGAATACGCCGGAAGGCGCGCTCAACACCATGGAATTCGAGGTGATCGGCGTTTTCCAGAGCTTTTCCAAGGATTTCGATGCGAGGGCGGTGCGCATTCCCATCGCGGCGGCGCAGGAATTGCTGGGCACCCGCGGCATCAACACCCTGGTCGTTTCGCTTGCCAGGACGCCCGATACCGACCGGGTGGCGGCGGCCTTGCGGCCCCCACTGGAGCGCGAGGGATATGAGTTGCAGACCTGGGTGCAATTGAACGATTTTTACGAAAAGACGATAGCCCTCTACAAGCAGCAATTCGGCTTTCTGCAATTGATCATTCTGCTCATGGTGCTGCTCAGCGTGGCCAATAGCGTCAATATGAGCATTTTCGAGCGGGTCGGCGAATTCGGCACCATGATGGCTTTGGGCGACCGAAGGCAGGACGTGTTCCGGCTCATCGTCACCGAAAGCGCCGTCATTGGCCTCGTTGGCAGCGTGGTCGGCGCGGTCTTGGGCGTTGGCCTCGCGGCGGCGATTTCTGAAATCGGCATTCCCATGCCGCCGCCGCCCAATGCCAATCTCGGTTATATGGCGGCGATCCGGATTTTGCCGCTGGAGGTGCTGAGCGCCATGCTGATCGGTTTGGCGGCCACGACCGCCGCCGCCGTGCTGCCGGCGGCGCGCGTCGTGAAAATTCCGGTTGTCGATGCGCTACGGCAATGGATCTGATGCGGCGCGATCAGAAGCTGTAGCGGATTTCCGAATACACCCGATCCTGATTGTCGTAGCGTCCGAACATGCCGAGTTCGGGGCCCTTGAAGATGTCAGCGCCGATCAGCCAGCGCCAGTTGCGCTCGAAGTTCCAGGTCAGGCGCGGACGGAACAGCCAGTCGTTGCGATTGGCGCTGGCAATGAACAGGGCCTGGGCTTCCCAGTTGGAGAAGAGCTTGCTGTTGATGAGGATGCTGTAGCCGTTTTCATTGCGGTCCGAGATCAGGTCGGAATGGTAATTAAAGAAGCGGCGCTGGAAGAATTGCAGATTGAGGCGGGTATCGCCGGTCAGCGTGAAATCGAGGCCGGCCGCCCAGTCCAGCGTATTCTGCCGGGCCACGCCGTCGGGGTCGGTCAGGTTCAGTAGCGTGAAGCTACGGCCCTTGGTATAGACGCCTTCCGCTTTGAGCACCACGTCGCCGAAATCCTTGGAGAGCGTGGAGCCTACCTGGTGGATGCGGTCGTGGCGGGCCTGCCAGACGATTTCCGGGCCGGTGACCGGGGCGCGGTAGAAGGTGGCGTTGATATCGGTGCTGCGGTAATAGAAGCCCGAGATGTCCCAGCCATTCTTGAGCATGGACAGACGCGCGCCGTAGTTCATGTTGCCGAGATTGCGAGAGGGGCGGTCCTCGCTGAGATAACGGACGGTGAAGCCGGGCGACACGGGTTGGTAGGGATAGAAATCAGCGCCCGGCTTGCCGATATTGTCGTAGCTGGCGACTGGAATCCACAAGAGTTCGCCATGAATGTCATCGCCGAAATACTCGGCGCGGGCGGCCCATTGCGGCGTGCGCATCTGGTCGAATTCCGGCAGGATGAATTCGCGCAGGTCGCGGGCGGAGACGACGTCGGCAAAGAAGAGGCCGACCATCTCGCCCCAGACGACATGCTGCCGGCCCAGGCGGAAATCCCAGCCGCCGGCGCTGATATCGAGATAATTTTCCCGGAATTCGAAGGCGGCGCGCTGATTGTTTCGGACCGCCTGCGGGTAGAAGTTATCGACGTCGTAGACCGCGTCGTAATCCATGCGGACGCCGAGTTTCCATTTGACGCTGTCGTTGAGCCGGCCCTGGCTGCTCAGATCGGCGCGCGTGCGCATTTTCGACCAGTGCTCTGGAGAGGCCGTCGTGCGGGCCAGCTCGAACTGGAGAAAGCCCCGGATGCCCGGAGCGGAGGATTCCGTCTTGCCTTCGACTTCTATGTCGGCCTTGTTTTTCATCGGCGGCAGATCGTCGCCAAACAAGGATTCGCGGTCATCGGCGGCTAGCGCGCCGAAGCCGAGGCAGGCGGCGACAATGAGAGCGAGGCGGCAAAGGGCGTGGGATGGCGAAAGCACGGTACGAATCCTGACAAGCTATTGATAGCAATGCTCGGTAGCTTGTATCGCGAGAGGCTCAACGCGGGTGATCAGCCAATCGCTTGTCGGGGTGCGAATGCCGAAGGCCTTGATGCTGCCGTCCTCGACCTTGATTAGGCGGTTGGCGTGGTCGATGACCTTCTGGTCGTGCGTGGAAAAGATGAAAGTGGTGCCGAGATGCTCGTTGATTTTTTTCATCAGCTCGAGAATCTCGATGCCGGTGGTCTGATCCAGGTTGGCTGTCGGTTCGTCGGCCAGCACGATGGCCGGCTCGACGGCCAGGGCGCGGGCAATGGCGACGCGCTGGCGCTGGCCGCCGCTCAACTGATTGGGCCGGTTGTTGGCATATTGGCCAAGCCCGACGATGCCGAGGAAATATTCGACGCGCCGCTTGCGGTCGGCCGCCGAAAGATCCTTGCGGCGAAGCAGGGGGTATTCGACATTTTCCGCCGCCGACAGCACCGGCAGCAGGTTGAAGGTCTGGAAAATGAAGCCGATCGAGCGGGCGCGCAGGTCGGCCAGTTCATTGGGCGATTTGTGCGAGACATTTTGCTCGTTGATGTAGATGTCGCCGCTGCTCGGGCGGTCGATGCAGCCGATCAGGTTGAGCAAGGTCGTCTTGCCGCTGCCCGAAGGGCCGGAAATGGCCAGGAAGACGCCAGGCTCGATGGCCAATGTAATATCATTGAGCGCCCGGACAGTCTGCTCGCCAAGCAGATATTCCTTGAACACCCGTTCGATTCGGACGACGCTGCTCATGCTTGTCAGGGGGCGAAAGAGATGACGATGAACATGTACGAGGAGATGCCTATGTTGTGCAACAATGCCAAGCTGCTAAGCCGATGGGGTTGCCTTGTCTGGTCATGGCTGCTCCTGGGGCTCGTGACAACCGGCGCATCGGCTCAACAGGCCGCCTCCGATCCGGCTGATGATGCCGAAGCCCGCAGTATAGTGGAAAAGGCCGATCAGGTCCGGTTTCCGGCGGAAGGTTTCCAGGTGGATGTCGGCATTGCCACCACGAAGCCCGATGAATCGCCAGAATTGCGCAAATTCCGCGTGCTTTCCAAGGGCAATGAAAATACCGTGGTGATGGTCACCGAGCCGGCGTCCGAGCGCGGGCAGATCATCCTGATGAAGGGCCGAGATCTCTGGGTATTCATGCCCGAAGTCTCGCAGCCGGTGCGCATCTCGCTGTCGCAGCGCCTGACCGGTCAGGTGGCCAATGGCGATCTGGCGCGGGCCAATTTCGCGGGCGACTACAACCCCAGGATCGTGGGCCGCGAAACCATCCATGGCGAAAATTACGCCGTTCTCGAACTGATCGCCGTCGATCGCTCGGTGACCTACCAGAAGGTGAGGTACTGGGTGAATACCAAGAATTTCTGGCCCTTCAAGGCCGAGTTCTACTCGCTTTCCAACCGGCTGCTGAAAAAAGCCAGTTACGAGGAATTCAAGACCATGGCCGGCGTCATCCGGCCCACCCGGATGGTCATGGAAGATGCGCTACGCAGCGGCGAGATATCGGTGCTCGAATATGGCGACATGAAATTGCGCGATTTGCCGGACCGCGTTTTTACCAAGGAATATCTGAAAAAATTGTGAGGAACGAGGCTGATGAACACTGGATCGAGTTGCTGCCCGCTGCCGGTCTGAGTGACGAATTTTTCATGCGCGAGGCGCTGTCCCTTGCGCGGGCGGCGGAATGCCTGGGCGAGGTGCCGGTCGGCGCGGTGGTCGTCCTGAATGGCGCCATCGTCGGGCGCGGTTTCAATTCGCCCATCGGCGAGAGCGACCCGACCGCCCATGCCGAAATCGCCGCGCTGCGCGATGCGGCGCGTAATCTCGAAAATTACCGCCTGCCGGGCTGCGAGTTGTTCGTCACCCTGGAGCCTTGCGCCATGTGCGCCGGCGCCATCATGCACGCGCGCATCAGCCGCGTCGTCTATGGCGCCCGCGATCCGAAAACCGGCGTGCATGGCAGCGTGGTCGACCTGTTTGGCGTCGAGCGCCTGAATCACCACGCCCAGGTCGAGGGCGGGGTGCTGGCCGCCGAGTGCAGCGCCTTGCTGTCGCAGTTTTTCGCCGAGCGGCGCAAGAAAAATTCATGAAATTGTTGATTTCGGTCGCCAGGCAGCGCTTGTTGCTGGTCGACGATGCGGGCGGCGTACTGTGCGACTACCCGGTATCGACCGCCAAGGCCGGGGTCGGCGAGGAATCCGGCAGTTTCCGGACGCCGCGCGGTCGGCACGTGATCCGCGCCAAGATCGGGGCCGGGCAGCCGCTCAATACTGTTTTCATCCGCCGCCGGTCGACCGGCGAAATCTGGACGCCCGAACTGGCCGAACAGCATCCTGGCCGCGACTGGATCCTGACCCGCATCCTCTGGCTGTCGGGTTGCGAGCCGGGGTGCAACCGCCTCGGCAGCGTCGATACCATGCGCCGCTATGTGTATATTCACGGCTGCCCCGAGACGGAAGCCATGGGCGCGCCCGGCTCGCATGGCTGCATACGCATGCGCAATGCCGATATCGCCGACTTGTTCGACCGGACGCCCTGCTATACGGCGGTGGATATCACCGAGGATTGAAGCGGCCTGCCCAGCGGGCCGAAGCGTCGCTCGCAGAGGCGTATTTCGCCATCGCGCCGCCGCCAGGCGACGGTCGAGGCGCGCGTTCCATAGCTCTCCGACTTGACAAAGACAGCCGACAACAGGCGTTCCCATTCAAGCGGCACGCCGGTTCGCGGGAGTTCGGCATCGGGCGCGATCTCGTCGTCGGCTAGCAGCGAAAACAAGGCGTCGTCGTCGGGCAGAGCGGCCAGCGCTTTGGCAAAACGCTGGCGGGCCGTCAGCAGCTTGGGCCAGGGGCTGTCGAGCAGATGGTTGGAGAGCCCATAGACGCCCGGCGCCAAGGGGCGCGGCGAGCCATCGCGATTGGAGCCATAGACGAGCTCTGCACCATCGAAAAGCAGCAGGTTGAAACCCGCATAACGCCGGCGATCGAGCGCCTGGGCGTATTCGAGCGCCGCCCTGTCGCCGAGCAGGAAGTCGCGCGTCAGCATGCCGCGCGAGCGCTCGCCCTTCACCATCTCTGGTTCGCGGACATTGGTGACGGCGGCAAAACGCCCGTCGCGCCGGATGCCCAGCCAGGTTCCGCCGGCTTCCTGGTCGATGCCGCCAAAGACCTCCGGCGCGCCGGGCCAGGGCGCGGCATCGGCGCTGGGCCGGGCGTAAAACTCATCGCGATTGGCGGCGACGACCAGCGGGTAATCAGGATGCGCTTGCCAGCCGACGACGATCAGGCACATGCCGGATTGACAGCGACCGCCTCGACCGGCGGCCCTTCGCGCGAGCCGAGACGAAGATTGGCGGCGAAGCTGGATTGCACCACGGCGAGCGCGACGAAGCCGCCTTCCGGCGAGGGCGCGGCGCTCATCACCTTGCCGCTGGCTTGGTCGAGGTTGTCCGGCGAGAACAATTCGTCGCCGGCCTTTAGCGGCGCGTTGCCGCGCAAGCGGTAGAGGTGGCGCTTGACCTTGCCCAGGTATTGGGTGCGGGCGACGATTTCCTGGCCGGGGTAGCAGCCCTTGTGAAAGCTGACGCCGCCGATTTTTTCGAAATCGGCCATTTGCGGCACGAATTCTTCCTTGGTCGCCAGCGTTACCAGCGGGAAGGCCGCCTGCACGTCGAGCCAGCGCCAGGCCGGCGTACCGGCCGGGCGGGCCTTGACGGTCAGTTTTTGCCACAGGCCGGGGGCGGCTGCGAGCGGCGCGGCGACCATGAAGCGCTCCGCATCGAGACGCAGCACGGTAGCGCCATTACCGGCGATGAGGCTCATCGCAGTCGCCGGAACCGGCAGGCCGGCGTCGGCCAGGGCTTCGCCGGCCTGGGGGCCGGAGAGGCCGAGCAGCGCGTGTTCGTTCTGTGCCGCCAGTTTGACCTTGGCGCGCAGGATGAACATCGGCAGGCGTTTTAGCGTCGCTTCCAGCAAATCGGCGGACAGCGCCAGGCGGTAGCTTGGGCCCTCGTGCCACAGCACGAAGCTTGCCAGCATCCGGCCCTTGGCCGAGCACCAGCCAGCGTGTTGCGCCTGGTTCTCCTGGAGATGATTGACATCGCTGGTGAGCTGGTTGTGCAAAAAGGACTTGGCTTCCTCGCCGACCGCTTCGATCAGGGAGAGGTGGGTCAGCGGCGCGACGACCGTCTGCCGGGCGGCCGCCTGCAATTCTCCGGCGGCATCGCCGAAGCTGAGAATATCCGCAAGATCGTCCGTAACACCGCCGCCGAATACGGCGTCGGCCGATTCGAGAAAGCTGCGCCAGTTGGGGTTCATGAAAGCTCCTCCAGGGGTTTGGGCTATTATATCGCCCGAATTTACCTGCTCGTTTGACCACGGGCGAGACCTGCCCGCCGCCCCGAGTTCCCTTGCGCTTTCTGATCAAACTCCTGTTTCTCGCTGTTTTGTCGCTCTGTGCCGTCCTTGCCGGGTTCTGGTGGTGGGCGGAGCAGCCGCTGGAACTGCGCGCTTCGCCTGTCGATTTTCGTATTGCCAGCGGCAGCAGCCTGCGCGCGGCGATTACCCAGATGCGAGACGCCGGCATTGCCGTGGAGCCCTCGCTATTGCTGCTGCTGGCCCGCGTGCAGGGGGCCGATACCGGCATCAAGGCCGGCAGCTATACGGTGGAGCAGGGGATTACCGCCCGGCAATTGCTCGACAAGCTGATCCACGGCAAGGTGACCCAGGGCGATATTACGCTGATCGAGGGCTGGACTTTCCGGCAATGGCGGGCGCGGATGGCGGCGCATCCCGACCTGCGCGACGATAGCCGGGAATTGAGCGAGGCCGAGATCATCCGGCATTTGGGTCTTGACCACGCCAGTCTGGAAGGCTGGCTGTTTCCCGATACCTATCTGTTCGACAAACAGACGAGCGATCTCGATCTGATGGCCCGCGCCGTGCGCGCCATGGAGAAGCGCCTCGCCGAAGCCTGGGCGGGGCGCGCCGACGGTTTGCCCTATCGTTCGCCCTATGAGGCCCTGATCATGGCCTCGATCATCGAGAAGGAAACCGGGCGCGAGGCCGACCGCGAACTGGTTGCCGGCGTTTTCGTCAACCGCCTGCGCCTGGGCATGCCGCTGCAAACCGACCCGACGGTGATCTACGGTCTTGGCGAGAATTTCGACGGCAATTTGCGTAAGCGCCACCTGCAAGCCGACACGCCCCACAATACCTATACCCGGCGCGGCCTGCCGCCGACGCCGATTGCCATGCCCGGTCTGGCCTCCATCGAGGCCGCCCTGCATCCGGCGGCGACGAGCGCCTTGTATTTTGTCGCCCGGGGCGACGGCAGCAGCCATTTTTCCAATACGCTCGATGAGCACAATCGGGCGGTCAATCGCTATCTGAGAGGGGGAAAGTGAAAGGCAAATTCATCACTTTCGAAGGCATCGACGGCGCGGGCAAAAGCACCCACGTCGACTGGCTGGCCGAGCGCCTGCGCGGCCGCGGCCTGACGGTGCATGTAACGCGCGAGCCGGGCGGCACGGCCTTGGGCGAGCAACTACGCGAGTTGCTGCTCAAGCAGCCCATGCATCTGGAAACCGAAACCCTGTTGATGTTCGCCGCCCGCCGCGAACATTTGGCAGAGCTCATCGAGCCTGCGCTCTTGCGCGGCGAGTGGGTCGTCTGCGACCGCTTCACCGACGCGAGCCACGCCTATCAAGGAGGCGGGCGCGGCCTGGAGCGAAACAAGCTGCATCAGTTGGAAAGCTGGGTGCACGGGCATTTGCAACCCGATCTGACGCTGTTGTTCGATCTGCCGCTGGAGGTGGCGCGCGAACGTATCGCCGTCGCCAACCGCCGCCTCGACCGTTTCGAGCAGGAGCGGGCCGATTTTCATGAACGGGTCCGCCACGCCTATCTCGAAAGGGCGCATGCGCATCCGGAAAGAATTTGCGTGATTGATGCCAATAATAGCCTCGACAATATTCGCAAACGACTTGAAGAAGTCGTTATAACGATTTGTTCATGAACGTTATCGCGCTTCACGAACCCGTCTGGAAAGCGCTCCAGGCCCGGCGCTCGCAAATGCCGCATGCGCTGCTGCTGCTCGGCCAGCGGGGTCTCGGGAAGTTCGATCTGGCGCGCCAGTTTGCCGCCAGCCTGTTGTGCGAAGCGCCGCAAGGCGATGGCCGGGCCTGTGCTCATTGTCTGGCCTGCAACTGGTACGGCCAGGGCAATCACCCGGATTTCCGCCTGTTGCAGCCCGAGGCTTTGGCCGACGAGATGGAAGCCGAGGAGGGCAAAAAAAAGGCCAGCCAGCAGATCACCATCGACCAGGTGCGCGGCCTCGACGAATTTCTCAATGTCGGCACTCATCGCGGCGGCCTGCGCATCGTGATTGTCAATCCGACCGAGGCGATGAATCGGGCGACCGCCAATGCACTTCTCAAAACACTTGAAGAACCTGCGCCAAGTACATTATTTTTAATGGTTTCAAGCGACCCGCTGCGTCTGCTGCCGACCATACGCAGCCGCTGCCAGGTCGTGCCGGTGCCGCTGCCTTCGGCGGCCCGCGCCGAAGAGGCATTGGCCGAGCATGGCATCGCCGATGCCGGGCGCTGGCTGGCCTTGGCCGGCGGCGCGCCGGGCCTGGCGCTGGAATGGTCGGCGGCGGGCCAGGGCGACTGGCTGGAGGCGATGACCCGGCGGCTGGCCGCCGGCCGGGCGGTGGAGCCGCTGGTTTTGGCTGGCGAACTGGAAAAGGCGGTCAAGGACAGCAAGGGACGTCTGCCGCTCAAGGCGGTGGTCGATGGCCTGCAAAAATGGCTGGTCGATCTGATGCTGGCCAGCAACGGCCTCTCGGTCCGTTATTTTCTGCCCCAGGCGGCCACAATCGCCGGCCTCGCTGCTATGATTCCGCCAGCGCGGCTGTTGCAGTCGTACCGAACGACCGCGGCGCGCCGCCGGGAAGCCGAACAACCGCTGAACGCCCGCCTCTTTCTCGAAGGGCTTTTTCTCGATTACCGCGCCCTGTTTGTCAAAGATAGCCGATGAGCGAAGCCAAATCCCCGCCGCTGCGTCCGAGCGTCCTGTCGCTGAATATCAATTCCAAGTCGGCGCTGTACGCGGCTTTCATGCCGCACCTGAAGGCCGGCGGCATCTTCATTCCGACCACCCGCAGCTACCACATCGGCGACGAGGTTTTCATGCTCTTGTCGCTGATGGACGATCCGGCCAAATTGCCGATCGCCGGCAGCGTCGTCTGGATTACCCCGGCTGGCGCCCAGAGCGGCCGCGCCCAGGGGATAGGCGTGCATTTCAACAATGACGAGAGCGGTCAGGAAGCGCGCCGCAAGATCGAGGGTCTCTTGGGCGGCGTCATGCAGTCGTCGCGCCCGACGCACACGCTCTGATTGATCGGCCTCATGCTGGTCGATTCGCACTGCCATCTGGATTTCCCCGGCCTTGCCGAGCGCCTGCCCGAGGTGTTGCAAGCCATGCAGGACAACGGCGTTGGCCTGGCCCTGTGCATTGGCGTCAATCTTGAGGATTTTCACCAGGTGCTCGCGCTGGCCGAGCGCGATCCGCGCATCCTCGCCACCGTCGGCGTTCATCCCGAATACGGCGAAGCCGAGGAGCCGACAATCGAGCGCCTGGTCGAACTCGCCGCCCATCCGCGTGTCGTCGCCATCGGCGAGACGGGGCTCGACTACTATTGGCAGAAGGACAAGCCGGAATGGCAGCGCCAGCGTTTTCGCAATCACATCGCGGCGGCGCGCCAATGCGATAAGCCCTTGGTGGTGCATAGCCGCGATTCCGCCGCCGATACCCTGCGCATTCTGCGGGAAGAGGGGGCCGATGCGGTCGGCGGCGTCATGCACTGTTTCACCGAAGACTGGGAAACCGCCCGCGTCGCGCTCGATCTGGGTTTCTACCTCTCATTTTCCGGCATCGTCACCTTCAAGAATGCCGCCATCGTCAAGGATGTCGCCGCCCGTTGCCCGCTCGACCGCATGCTGATCGAAACCGATTCCCCCTATCTCGCGCCAGCCCCCTTTCGCGGCAAGGCCAACCAGCCGGCCTATGTCCGCTATGTCGCCGAGGAAATCGCGCGCCTGCGCGGGCTGACGGCGACCGAGGTGGCGAGGGCGACGAGCGACAATTTCTTTTCTCTATTTCGCCACGCCCAGAGGCCCGCGACATCATGAAAAAACCCCTCCTGCTGGCGCTCTTCGCCGCGCTCTCCCTGCCGGCCATGGGCTCCACTTACGATGACCTGATCGACGCCGCCAGGAAGGGCGATACCGGCGCCGTTTCAGCCCTGATTGCCAAGGGCGCCTCGGTCGATACCACCGACATCAATGGCAACACGCTACTGATGCTGGCCGCCCGCGACGGCCATGACCGCCTTGTCGATTACCTGATCCGCCAGCGCGCCAAGCTCGACGCTCGCAACGCGGCTGGCGATACCGCGCTGCGCCTGGCGGCCTACATGGGACGCCAAAAGGTCGTCGAACACCTGGTGGCGGCTGGCGCCAAGATCAACAATCCCGGCTGGACGCCGCTCGCCTATGCCGCCTTTGCAGGCCACACCGAGATCGTCCGGGCGCTGCTCAAGGCCGGCGCCGAGGTCAATGCGCCGAGCGAGAACGGCACGACCCCCTTGATCGCGGCGGCGCGCAACGGCCATCTGGCGATTGTCGACCTGCTCTTGGCCAGCAAGGCCGATCCCAATCGCAAGCTCGAATCGGGCGAAACGGCCATCGACGTGGCGCTCAAAAACGGCAACACCGACATCGCCGAACGCCTGCGCAAAGCGGGCGGAAATTCGGGCCGCAGCGTCACGATCGAGGTGCGCTGAAGCAATCGCAATGACCCCAAAAGGCGGGGCAGGGCAATGAGGTGAGACAGTCTGGCGAGGGTGCGGTCGAATTGGGGCCGGGCTTCCATTCGGTGCTATATTCCGGGCTCGGTCCCGAACGGCTCGATGTGCCGCTGGCGATCTTGCCGCCTTTGCAAGGGCGCGATCCGCCAGCCACGCCAGACCCCGCTCAAGAGGTTTGGCTGAGCCGCTCATCCCCTGGCCACCTGCCGCAGCCGCTGCCGGCATTCACGGAGGAGCCTTTCCATGAGCAGACGCCCGTTACGTATTGGCCTGTCGGCCCGCATTCACCACCCGCAGCCGGGCGCGACCGGCATCCAGTCGAAATCCCTGCATTATCTGGAGCAGTCGGTGGCGCATTGGGTCATGTCGCGCGAGGTGATGGTGTTCATGATTCCCTCGGTCAGCGGCGATGGCATCGTCCATCGCAGCAGCATCCGGCTGTCGGATTATTCGCAGTATCTCGATGGCCTGGTCTTGCAGGGCGGCGCTGACATCTGCCCGCAAACCTATGGCGAGGAGCCGCTCTGTCCCGAATGGGCCGGCGACCGCCTGCGCGACAATTACGAGATGGAATTGCTGCACGAGTTCATGGAGGCGCGCAAGCCGGTGCTGGGGATTTGCCGGGGGCACCAGTTGATCAATGTCGCGCTGGGGGGGAGCCTGGTTCAGGATATCGAATCCCAATATGAGTCCCCGGCGGTCCATGTTCATGCCGATTACGATCGCCATGCCCATCCGATTATCTGGGAGGAGGGTTCCCGGCTGGCAAAACTCTATCCCGGCCAGCCCGGCGGCCGGGTGATTTCGATCCATCATCAGGCCATTCGCACGCTCGGACGCGGCTTGCAGGTCGAGGCGCGCAGCGCCGGCGACGGCTTGATCGAGGCGATTCGCCTGGAAGGCCGGCAGTTCGTGCTGGGCCTGCAATGGCATCCCGAGTTTCATCTGCCGGGCTCTCCCGATCTGCTCGATTGCACGCCGATTCTCGACCAATTTCTCAGCGCGGCCCGCGGCCGGCGCTGGTGACACGAAATGGCCTCCTGACGCGGGGGCCGCGTTTTCAACCCCAAGGGAGCGCCGCCGGCGCTTCCGGCTTTCGAGGCGGCTATCGAGAT
>CAZFHE010000249.1:0-3317 GCA_964518615.1 uncultured Dechloromonas sp.
TGGCCGCTGTGTTCGGCCATGATGCGGTTGAGGCGGTCGCGGATGGAGAGGATTTCCTTAGCGTGGATGGCGATATCCGAGGCCTGGCCCTGGAAGCCGCCCAGCGGCTGGGGGATCATCACGCGCGGATTGGGCAGCGCAAAGCTGTTGCCCCTGGCGCCGGCATTGAGCAGGAAAGCGCCCATCGAGGCGGCCTGGCCGATGCACAGCGTCGAGACATCCGGCTTGACGAACTGCATGGTGTCGTAGATCGACAGGCCCGCCGTCACCGAGCCGCCCGGCGAGTTGATGTAGAAGTGGATGTCCTTGTCCGGATTTTCCGCCTCCAGAAACAGCATCTGGGCGACGACCAGGTTGGCGCTGGCGTCATTGACCGGGCCGACGAGAAAAATCACCCGCTCCTTCAACAGGCGCGAATAGATGTCGTAGGCGCGCTCGCCGCGGCCGCTCTGTTCCACCACCATCGGGACCAGGCCGAGGGCTTGCGGCTCCGGGTTGATTGCGTTGTCGAATTTCATGTCGACCCTTGTCAATTGGCTTGTGCAGTTAGCTTGCGTTTCGATGGGGTTCAGCTTACGGCTTCTGGACCATCAGTTCATCAAAAATGGCCGCCTTGTCGGTCACCTTGGCCTTACTCAGCGCCCAGGCGACGACATTGTTCTCGATGACCAGGCCTTCGACTTCCTGCAAGCGCTGCGGCTGAGCGTAGTACCAGCGAATCACTTCCTCCGGCTGCTCGTAGCTCTGGGCGTTTTCCTCGACCATGGCGCGGACCTGCTCCGGGCTCGCCTGGAGTTTCTCGGTCTTGACCACTTCGGCCAGAATCAGGCCCAGGGTGACACGACGCTTGGCCTGGTCGGCGAACCATTCCGGCTGGATCGGGAAATCCTTGATCTTCATGCCGCGTTGCTCCATGTCCTGGCGGGCGGTCTGCATCAGGCGCTGGATTTCCATGTCGATCAGGGCCGCCGGGATGGTGATCGGATTGGCCTTGATCAGGGCTTCCATGACCTGATCCTTGATCTTGCCTTCGATGCGGCGCTTGACTTCGCGCTTCAGGTTGGCGGTGACCTCTTCCTTCATCCTGGTCACATCGCCGTCGGCCACGCCCATGCCCCTGGCGAACTCCGCATCGACTTCCGGCAATTGCGGCGCTTGCACCTTCTTGACGGTAATCTCGAACTGCACCGTCTGGCCAGCCAAGTCCTTGGCATGGTAATCGGCCGGGAAGGCGAGGTCGAAAGTCCGGGTTTCGCCAGCCTTGCAGCCTTCGACGGCATTCTCGAAGTCGGGCAGCATCATGCCCTGGCCGAGCACGAAGGGATAATCGTTCGCCTCGCCGCCCTGAAAGGGCACGCCATCCTTCTTGCCGAGGAAGTCGATGACGACGCGGTCTTCCTTGGCCGCGGCGCGGTCGGCATCGGCATAGCTGACGCGCTGCTTGCGCAGAATGTCCAGGGTCTTATCCACTTCGGCCGCGCCGACCTCGAGGACCGGGCGCTCGATCTCGGCGCTCGACAGGTCGCCCGGCACGAATTCGGGATAGACCTCGAAAATGGCGGAAAATTCAAGGTGAGTGCTGCTCTCGGTGTTTTTCGGCTCGATGCGCGGATAGCCGGCGACGCGCATTTTCTGCGCGCTGACCGTCTCGCCGAACACGCGGTCGAGTTCCTCCGACAGCACCTCATGGCGCGCCTGGGCGCCATATTGCTGCTTGACGATGCCAAACGGCACCTTGCCCGGACGAAAACCCGGCATCTTGACGTTACGGCCCATGCGCTTCAAGCGCTGTTCCATTTCCTTCTCGACATCGGCAATGGCGATGGAGAGGTCTACGCGGCGTTCGAGTTCGCTAGCTTGTGCGGTGTTAGATTCCATGAAAGTTCCTTGTAACGTCGGAGCCGAAAAATAAAACCAGCAATTCTATCACGGCCAGCGCCGGGCAAAACCTCGCGGCAAACGATGCCGGCAAGCGCGGGAATGCCATTGCCGGGGCGCCCGAAGATGATGGATCCGACGCCGCCCGCGCGGCCTTCCCCCGCCGGGTGAGGCCGATCGCTCAAGGGGCGCATCGTTGCCTTCGATGCCTTGGTCCTCCAGGAGGACGCCGCCTAGGCGATTCGGGGCGCGGCGCTTGGCGATACGCCGCTGATGACGCGTTATCCAGGCGGTCAAGGACGGTCGCCTTGGACTTCATCCGCTCTGATCGGGTCCCATTCTGTGCAAGGGGGAAAGGGAGGCGTCAAGTCCGGCTGTCAAGTTGGCATGGCCTTCACGCACTTGCCCCGCGTCCGATACAGATACAAAGAATTGCAGAAGCTATGGACAGCTTGGCCAAAAGTCCCTACAATGCGCCCCTTCTTCGGCGGCAGTAGCTCAGTTGGTAGAGTCCCGGATTGTGATTCCGGTTGTCGTGGGTTCGAGCCCCATCTGTCGCCCCAGCATTCAGAGCCCCGCAGTCATTGACTGGCGGGG
Organism: uncultured Dechloromonas sp.; assembly: GCA_964518615.1. Classification (GTDB taxonomy): domain Bacteria; phylum Pseudomonadota; class Gammaproteobacteria; order Burkholderiales; family Rhodocyclaceae; genus Azonexus. The sequence goes on from CAZFHE010000249.1 coordinate 2,476, forward strand.
CTTTTCGTTTGTGCGGCCTATTCTCTTTGAGAGCCGTTCAGATTGACCGGGCGATGGTCATCATGCTGCGCAGGGCGAAGCGAAGCGGGGTACGGTCCCAGGGCGTAGAGCGGGGTAGCTGGAAAATGTCGGAAGTGGCAGTCGCGCAGGCTGGGCGGGTCGATACGGCAGCGTCGAATCCTGCCTGGCGGACCATGTCCACATGCCGCTCCGAGTAATCGCGGCCGGGAACGCCATTCGGATAGGCGAAAACGCGCACCTGATCATCCAGCAGGGCTTCGAGTTCCTGTTTTCCCGAAATGATTTCCTGCTGGGCGCGTTCATCATCCAGCCGTTCGAGAATGGGATGTGAACGAGTATGGCCGCCAATTTCCGCCCCTTCGCTATGCAGGAGGCGGAGTTGTCGATGGGTCATCATCAGGTCGCAGGCGTCCGGCACGCCGCAAAGCGTGGCGATTCGCCGGGCAATTTCGGCGCGGACCGGGTGCGCTGCGTACTTGAGTTTACCGAGCGCCGCCTCGTAACCCCGCACGCGTGATGCCATGTCGGTCAGATCGTGGACTCCGAGGTCGAATTCACTCAGGTCAAATTTCCCCGCCGGGGCGAGCCGAAATGCCTCGATTACGTCGTCGTTCCACATACGGCCGCCTTCAAGGAAGGCCGTGGCGATGAAGAAGGTCGCCGGCACGCCGTGGCGCTTGAGGATTGGCCAGGCGACCAGCAGGTTGTCGGCGTAGCCGTCGTCGAAGGTGATGGTCGCGGCGGCCGGCGGCAGCGTGCCGGCTTGCAGCCGGCGAGCGGCTTCGCCTAGGGGTAGGATGTTGAAGGTGCGGGTGATGAAG
>CAZFHE010000250.1:0-6146 GCA_964518615.1 uncultured Dechloromonas sp.
CATTCCCTTCATGCGCCATGCGCTGAAGTTCAACATCATTTCCTTCACCACCTTCCTGATCGCCGTTTTCTTCCTGGCGACCAAGGGGCTGCACCTGTCGGTGGAATTCACCGGCGGCACGCTGATCGAGGTCAGCTACCAGCAGGCGGCCGAACTGGAAAAAATGCGCGGCGCGCTGGGCAAGGCGGGCTTTTCCGATTTCCAGGTGCAGAATTTCGGCTCCTCGCAAGACGTGCTGATCCGCCTGCCGTTAAAGGACGCGGAGGACAGCGCCAAGCAGGGCGAACAGGTGATGGCCGCGCTCGATGCCGACGCGCCGGGCGCTCATCTGCGGCGCGTCGAATACGTCGGCCCGCAGGTGGGCAAGGAATTGGCCGAAAACGGCGCCATGGCGCTCCTGGTGGTCGTTCTTGGCATCATGATCTATCTCGCCTTCCGTTTCGAATGGCGTTTCTCGGTATCGGCCATCATCGCCAACCTGCACGACGTGATCATCATTCTTGGCTTCTTCGCCGCCTTCCAGTGGGAATTCTCGCTATCGGTGCTGGCCGCGACCCTGGCCGTGCTCGGCTACTCGGTCAATGAATCGGTGGTCGTCTTCGACCGCGTCCGCGAAACCTTCCGAAAGGTGCGCGGCCTCTCCACGCCGCAGGTGCTCGACCACGCCATCACCAGCACCATTTCGCGCACCATCATCACCCACGCCTCGACCCAGGTCATGGTGCTGTCCATGCTGATTTTCGGCGGCGAGACGCTCTACTACTTCTCGCTGGCCCTGACCATCGGCATCTGCTTCGGCATCTACTCCTCGGTGCTGGTTGCAAGCCCCCTGGTCATGTGGCTGGGCGTCTCGCGCGAACAGTTCATCAAGCCCAAAAAAGGCATCGAGGGCGCCAACGCGGACGGCGCCGTGGTCTGATCCGTCCCGACGGGAATATGAAAAAGCCGCCCTCGGGCGGCTTTTTTCTTGGGATCACCAGGCCGGCAGATCTTCGGCCGCTGGCGGGGGCGGCGGCTCCGGCAAATAAGCGCCGCTCGCGCCGTAGGCAGCGGCCAGCGCCAGCAAGATGGCGAACGCCAGGGCGAGCGGGCCGCCGCCCTGCGCATCCTCGCCTTGCTCGACTTCCTTGGTCCCGGTCAGCATCGGCCACAACAGATTGTTTTTCTTGGCAAGCGCATAGAAGGCGATGGAGGCCAGATGCAGGCCGACCAGCGCATACAAGAGATTGGCCGCCAGGTGGTGCAGGCCGGTCAGGCGATTGCTGAGGCTCTTGTCGACCAGCTCGAACAGCGGTCCGACGAAGGCGATATCGTCATTGGCGAACAGCCCGGAAATGGCCTGAAAACCAAGCAGGGTCAGCAAGGCGAAAACGGACAGGGCGCCCAGCGGGTTGTGGCCGGGTTCTCGCCACTGGCCGCGCAGATAGGCGCGCAACTTGGCGGGCGTCGGGAAAAACTGGGCAAAACGGGCATAGGTCGAACCGATCAGCCCCCAGACCAGGCGAAAGGCCAAAAGGCCGACAATGAAAAGGCCCAGGCGTGCGTGCCAGACGATCAGATTGCCGCCCATCTGGCCACTGATGACCGCGCCGATCACCGCCAGCGCCAGCAACCAGTGAAACAGGCGGGTAGGCAGATCCCAGAGGCGTATGCGTTTGCTGTTCATGCTCTTTTCCTCGTTCGGGTGAAAACGACACAGGCGCCCGGGGGCGCCTGTGCTGGGCAGGATACGACGCCGTCCGGATTACTTGTTGATCCGGAATTCGTCGTGGCAGCCCTTGCAGGTTTCGCCCAGCTTGCCGAACTGCGCCTTGGCCGCGGCGGCATCGCCCGTGGCGGCGACCTTGGCCATTTCGTTGGCTTCCCGGTTGAAGTCGGTGGCCACCTTGCCGGCCAGTTCCTTGTTGGTGAACAGCTCGGGCTTGACGCGGGTTTCTTCCCAGCCCTTGCCCTTGTCGGTGCCCGGCAGGTACAACGCCCCCATGCCGGAATTGGCCAGGCTCTGGAGCACATTGGCGGCCTTGATCACCTCGTCCTTGTTGTAATTGCCTTCGACATTGGCCTTGATGCGGCCCATGCTCCAGGACATGGTGGAATATGCCGACTGACGGTACTTGATGGCGTCTTCCGGCTTCATCTGGGCGGCGGCGCTGGCGGCCAGGGTGAGGCCAACGAGGGCGAGCGCGATTTTCTTCATGGGTCTATCTCCGGTCATGGTTGAGGAAACCGGATATTCTAGCGGCTTTGCATAAGCGCGGGGTGTAACAATACGTTTCTGCCCAAAGCCTCGTTGCGGCGCGCCCGCCTCAAGCGATCAAGAGGGGCGTTTACAGCGCGAAAACGTGTTTGACGCGCAGCGCGGGCTGGCCGGATTCGATCGCCAGCAGGCGGGCGATGTTCGGATGCTTGCCGGGATGGGCGCGTTCTTCCTCGCCGTGCTCGGCGAAAATTTCCAGGCCCTTTTTGGCCGCCTCGGCATTGATCAAGCCATAGGTCTGCGCCAGATGGTTGTACACCGCGAGCGAACCCTGGCTGCCGGGCTTGTTCTCGATGCAGGCGACGAGCTTGCCGTCGGCGTCGAGCAGATTGATCGCGGCCAGGTGAGAGATGCCCGGCAGTTTTTTCAGATTATCGTTGAAAGACATTACTTCCAGTCGCGTTTGGCTTTGACGAGGCCAAAGATCAGCCCGGTGGTCAAGGCGGCCACCGGCACGGCGAAGGCGATGGCCTTGATGCCGCGCACGGGGCCGTAAATGGCGAGCAGCAAGAGGGCGGGCAAGAGGCCGATGGCGAGGCCGATGAGCGCCCCCCGGATGCCGCCCTGGATGACTTCCCGTTCGGTGCTGCGGCGCTCCCCGGTGCAATGCGGGCAATAGATGGCATCGTCCGGGACTTCTTGCCGGCACTTGGCGCAGATCATCGGCGCGCTGCCCCATATGAGCTCCTCTCCCGCGCGTGGGAGAGGGGTCGGGGAGAGAACAAAGGGCGCAACGGCATCAAAACCGCGCTAAATGCGCCTGGCGAGTTCAGCCGCCTTGCCGGTGTAATCCCAGGGGGTCAGCTTCAGGAGTTCGGCCTTGGCGGATTCCGGGATATCCAGGGTCGCCACGAAAGCCTGCATGCCTTCGCGCGAGACGCGGGCGCCGCGGGTCAGGTCCTTGAGTTTTTCGTAGGCATTGGGCACGGCATAGCGGCGCATCACGGTCTGGATGGGCTCGGCCAGGAGTTCCCAATTGGCGTCGAGATCGGCATGCATCGAGTCGGCGTTGATTTCGAGCTTGCCCAGGCCCTTGAGCAAGGCGTCGTAGCCGAGCAGGGTGTAGCCCAGGCCAACGCCCATGTTGCGCAGCACGGTCGAATCGGTCAGATCGCGCTGCCAGCGCGAAATGGGCAGCTTCTCGGCGAGGTGCTTCAATAGCGCGTTGGCGAGTCCCAGATTGCCTTCCGAATTCTCGAAGTCGATGGGATTGACCTTGTGCGGCATGGTCGAGGAGCCGATTTCGCCAGCCTTGACCTTTTGTTTGAAGAAGCCGAGCGAGATATAGCCCCAGACATCGCGGTCAAGATCAATGAGGATGCTGTTGGCGCGGGCGAAGGCGTCGAACAGCTCGGCCAGCGCGTCGTGCGGCTCGATCTGGATGGTGTAGGGGTTGAACGTCAGGCCCAGCGACTCGACGAAGCGCTTGGCGAAGCCTTCCCAGTCGTAGCCCGGGTAGGCGGCCAGGTGGGCGTTGTAATTGCCGACCGCGCCATTGATCTTGCCCAGGAGTTCGACGCCGGCGATGCGGCTGCGGGCGCGCTTCAAGCGCCAGGCGACATTGGCCAATTCCTTGCCCATCGTGGTCGGCGTCGCCGGCTGGCCGTGCGTGCGACTCATCATCGGGATGTCGGCATGGGCGTGGGCCAGTTCGACCAGCTTGGCGATGACCTGATCCAGCGCCGGCAGCAGCGCGGCTTCTCGGGCGCCCTGGCACATCAGCGCGTGCGACAGATTGTTGATGTCCTCCGAGGTGCAGGCGAAGTGGATGAATTCGCTGACTTTCCGCACTTCGGCATTGGCCTGGGTGCGCTCCTTGATCCAGTATTCCAGCGCCTTGACGTCGTGGTTGGTGGTGGCCTCGATGGCCTTGACCTCGGCCGCCTGCTGCGGGCCGAAACCGGCCACTAAGGCGTCGAGTTCGGCCACGGTCGCCGGCGAGAAGGCGGCGATTTCGGTGAAATGCGGCTCGGCGGCCAGGGCCTTCAGCCATTCGATCTCAACCCTGAGGCGGGCGCGGATCAGACCGAATTCGGAGAAATGCTCGCGCAGCGCATCGACCTTGCCGGCATAGCGGCCATCGAGCGGGGAGAGGGCGGTCAGGGGATCGCGATTCATGGGCAACATCCTTTTGCAGAGCCGCGCATTTTACCCGCCCGGCGAATCACTCGCCATACGCTATAATCAACTTCCCCAAGAACAGAGAGCATGCGATGAAGCTGATTGGCTCCCCTGCAAGCCCCTACACCCGAAAGGCTAGGATCGTGCTGGCCGAAAAGAAGATCGAATACGATTTCGTGATCGACTCGCCGCTGTCGCCGGATAGCGCCGTGCCGGCGCTCAACCCGCTGGGCAAGATTCCGGTGCTGGTACTGGACGATGAAACGCCGCTCTTCGATTCGCGCGTCATTGTCGAGTACATCGACAATGTGTCGCCCAACAACAAGCTGATCCCCGTTCCCAACCGCGAGCGGAGCGAGGTCAAGCGCTGGGAAGCCCTGGCCGACGGCATTTGCGACGCCGCCGTGGCCATCCTGCTCGAATCGGGCCGTCCGCAGACCAAGCGGAACGCCGAATGGATCGCCCGCCAGCAAGAGAAAATCACGCGCGCGCTCGCCTTCATGGCCGCCGAATTGGGCGAGCAGCCCTATTGCATGGGCACCCACTTCTCGATGGCCGACATCGCCGTCGGCGTCGCGCTGGGCTATCTCGACTTCCGCCTGCCTGCAGAAGCCTGGCGGGAAAGTCATCCCAATCTCGACAAGCTCTTTCTAAAGCTCCTGCAACGCCCGCCTTTCGCGGACACGCCGCATAGCGACTGAAGCGGCTTTCGCCGGATCACGAAAAAAGCGCCTGCCGGCGCTTTTTTCATTTTCCCGGCGGGATAATGTCGGGGTTCGCAAGGCTTTTCATCGACACGGCGGCGCTTGGCGACATGGGGCTACGCCGCGCCGAAATGCTCGACATCCTTATTTTCAAGCGAGGAGACGCAGATGAAACAATTCATTCTGGCCGGTTTGATTGCCGCCAGTCCGCTGCTCGTCCAGGCCGCCGACATCAACATTGAGGTTGGCAGCGCCCGTATCCAGACGCCCGGCGGGAACCTCGGCTTCGGCAGCCGCGATAGCCGCGGCAATTACTGGGACGGCGGCGACTGGCGCGACCGCGATTACTGGGAGCGCCACCACGGCCCGCGCGGCGAAAAATATTACACCGGCCGCCCTCAGGGGGTTCCATTTCAGGGGAAGGGCGGGTTTTGCCCGCCAGGACAGGCCAAAAAAGGCAATTGCTTCGGCATCCGCGATAGCCGCGGCAACTTCTGGGATGGCGGCGATTGGCGCGACCGCGATTACTGGGAACGTCACCACGGCCCGCGGGGCGAAAAATACTACACCGGCCGCCTCCAGGGGATGCCGCAGCCGGGGACGAAGGGGTTCTGCCCGCCGGGACAGGCCAAAAAAGGCAATTGCTGAGGGGGTCGAGTCTGGCTGAAAAGGGCGCTGGGGCGGCGCCCTTTTCCTCCCCCTTCCTTTCCACGCCTCAGTCGCGGGAAAAGCGCATGATGCCCTTGTCGCAAGCGACGCGGATCGTATCCTTGGCGGCGAACTTGCCTTCGAGTATGGCCTTGGCGAGCGGATTTTCGATCTGCTGCTGGATGGCCCGCTTCAGCGGCCTTGCGCCAAATACCGGGTCGAAGCCGGCCTGGGCGAGTTCGTCCAAGGCGCTCTTGTCGACGGCGATGCCAATGTCCAGTTGCGCCAGGCGCTTTTCGAGCAACCCAAGCTGGATTTTGGCGATGCCGGCGATGTGCTTTTCGTCCAGCGCGTGGAAAACCACCACTTCGTCGATGCGGTTGATGAATTCCGGCCGGAAATAGGTTTTGACCTCG
>CAZFHE010000251.1:0-10329 GCA_964518615.1 uncultured Dechloromonas sp.
CCCCTATGGCGAGGCGTCCGGGGCCATCGTCATTGGCCAGATCGGCGGCAAGCCGGCGATGTTTCTGCCGCGCCACGGCCACGGCCATACCATCGTCCCGCACATGGTCAATTACCGCGCCAATCTCTGGGCGCTCCACCGGCGCGGCGCGACCGGCGTCATTTCCGTGGCCTCGGTCGGCGGCATCCGCGCCGACCTGCAACCGGGCGAGATCGTCGTTCCGGACCAGATCATCGACTACACTTGGGGCCGCAAATCGACCTATTTCGAAACCCTGGACACCCCGGTGACCCACGTCGATTTCACCGAGCCCTACGATGCCGACGTGCGCCGGCGCATCATCGAGGCCGCGGCGGCCCTGGGCATTCCGGTCAAGATCGGCGGCGTCTATGCCGCCACCCAGGGGCCGAGGCTCGAAACCGCCGCCGAAATCAACCGTTTCGAGCGCGACGGAGCCGATCTGGTCGGCATGACCGGCATGCCGGAAGCCGTGCTGGCCCGCGAACTGGGCTTGCCCTACGCGGCGATCAACGTCGTCGCCAACCACGCCGCCGGACGGGGCAGCAGCGCCAACGGCATCCATTTCGAAAGCCTGGAGAGCGTGCTGCGAGAAGCCATGGGCCAGGTCCGGGCAATCATCGAGGAACTGGTCGATCGCCCGGATAACGCTGTGCCGAGGGAGACGTCGGTCTAGAGCGTTTTTGATTCAGGCGCGACCCGTATTTCAGGTGGGGGCGTAGCGAATCCCAACGTTGAACTCCGTTGAGAAAAAACCGCAAGCCAATAACGCCAAGCTTGACCAATTGGAGCCTCGCATGCCGCTTACCATCGTCGAGACCATCTGCAAGGCGGAACAGGGGCTTTCCTCTCCATTTCTGTGCCAGGGCGACGATGGTCACCTGTATTTTGTCAAGGGTCGGGCGAGCGGTCGTCGCAGTCTGTGGGCTGAATGGCTGGGCGGGCATCTGGGGCGGGCTTTTGGGTTACCCATCCCGCCCTTCGCCATCGCTGAGGTGCCGGCTGCGTTGATCCGGGAATGTCCGCTGGAATTGCGCGCCTTGGGTAGCGGCCCGGCATTTGCTTCACGAAAGGTGGAGGGCTGCCAGTGGCAGGAGCTAGCGGTTGCGCCTCACGTTTCCTCGGCCTTGCAACGGGATATTCTGGTGTTCGACTGGTGGCTCAGGAATGGCGACCGCACGCGCGGGAACCCCAATCTGCTGTGGCGGCCGAGCGCGGGGGAACTCGTGGTTATCGACCACAATCTGGCTTTCGATGCTGCTCTTTCCGATGTCGATTTCTGGGAAAACCACCTGTTTGCAGCGCAGCGCGACGCGGTTTTTGGCGATCTGGCCGAGCAGGCGCGCTACGCCGAGCGTCTCGCCACTGCCTTGTCGGTCTGGCAGGAAGCTTGCGATAATGTTCCGCTCGAATGGCGCTGGGAAAACGATGAGCAGGACATCCCTGCCGCCTTCGATCCGCTTGCCGCCAAAGCCGTGGTAGCGCGTTGTTCAACCCCCAATTTCTGGAGAACGTCATGAAGCGTTTTGCTTGCCGCTACGCCATCGTGCAATTCCTCCCTTATGCGGAAACAGGGGAGTTCGCCAACGTGGGAATCGTTTTGCTGTGCCCGGAGCAAGGATATTTCGGCTACCGCTTGCAAGATACCCGGCACACGAAACGCATCACTGCTTTCTTCGAGCGGCTTGATCGCACCGTCTATGTGCGGGCGCTAAAGTTCTTCCAAGAGGAATTGGCGCGGGTCAAGGCCATTCTGGATAACGAGATTTTTCCGCGCGCCGATGCCGAGGCATCCCGCCAGTTGTTCACTGCACTGACCCATGCGCGCGAGGCCATTGTGCGCATTGCGCCCACGCGGGCGATCTTGACTGCCGACCCGGCGCAGGAAGTTGACGCCTTGTTTGGCCGCTATGTGGAACACGATTTCGCTATCCCGGAACACCGAGAGACGGTTCTGGAAAGGCGTATCGGCGAACTGCTTCGCATTTGGTCTGTGGACAAGGCATTTCGGCCTCGCAGAATCGGTAACGACGAAACACGCGCCCGTTTTCCGTTTGTTCTGCTTGACGATGGCAAACCCATCAAAGCCATCAAGCCGCTTTTCCTGGCGCAGGACGAGCCGCATAAGATTTTTGAACATGCCGATTTCTGGATACCCAAAATGCGCCGTTTGCGGGCGCGCGGCCTTCTGCCGGCGGCAACGCTGATTTCAACCGAAGCGCCCCCCGATAATGATGGCAAGCGCTTCAAAGCGTTCGCGGAAGTGCGCGACGAATTGCTTGGTCTGGAACTGCAAACCGCCCCGGCAAGCGACGAAAACGCGATACGGCATTTTGCTTTGGCGCATTAGCAGTCGCGGTCAACGCGCATAGTCATCAAAAATCAGAGCCTTCATGGGCAATCCGCAAAGGGAAGGCCGGGGCGGTGATGCGCTCTGCTAAAATCGCGCGTCCAAAATTTCCGGCGCCGGAGCGATTCGGCCCCTTCCCGTGGAGAATGTCCCGATGTACCAGTCCCCCCTCCTTCAGGATTTGCATGAGCGCGGCCTGATTGCCCAACTGACCGATGCGGCGACGCTCGATCAGATGCTGCTTGAGGAGAAGGTGACGCTGTATTGCGGCTTCGACCCGACGGCGGATAGCCTGCATCTCGGCCACTTGGTGCCGGTGCTGATTCTGAAGCGCTTTCAGGAAGCCGGCCACCGGCCCATCGCCCTGGTTGGCGGCGCCACCGGCATGATCGGCGACCCCAGTTTCAAGGCGGCCGAGCGCAAGCTGAACACGCCGGAGGTGATCGCTGGCTGGGTGGACAAAATTCGCGGCCAGGTCGCTCCCTTTTTGCGTTTCGATGGCGACAACGCGGCGCTGATGGCCAATAACCACGACTGGTTCGGGGCGATGAACTGCCTCGATTTCCTGCGCGACATCGGCAAGCATTTCTCGGTCAATGCCATGATCAAGCGCGATGCGGTGCAACAGCGGTTGGTGCGCGAGGATCAGGGGATTTCGTATACCGAGTTTTCCTACGCGCTGTTGCAAGGCTACGATTTCGCCGAGTTGTACAAGCGCCACGGCTGCCTGCTGCAAATCGGCGGTTCCGACCAGTGGGGCAATATCACCGCCGGCACCGATTTGACGCGGCGTCTGCACCATGTCCATGCCCACGGCCTGACCGTGCCGCTGATCACCAAGGCCGACGGCACCAAGTTTGGCAAGACCGAGGCGGGCGCGGTGTGGCTGGATCCGAAAAAAACCTCGTCCTACGCCTTCTACCAGTTCTGGCTCAATACCGCCGATGCCGATGTCTATAAATTCCTGAAATTCTTCACGTTTTTGCCGGTTGCGCGCATTGCCGACATCGAGGCGGCGGATCAGGCCAGCGGTGGCAAGCCACAAGCCCAGCGCATCCTGGCCGAGGAAGCGACGCGCCTCGTACACGGCGAAGTCGCGCTCCTGGCCGCGCGGCGCATTACCGAGAGCCTTTTTTCCGGCCAGTTGGCTGATTTGACCGAAAACGATCTCGAACAACTGGCCCAGGACGGCATGCCCGGCGTGGCGCTCGACGAGGCCAACGGCGGCCTGATCGACGCCTTGGTCGCCGCCGGCCTTGCCAAGTCGAAGTCGGAAGCGCGCACCTTTATTCAGGGCGGCAGCGTTTCGGTCAATGGAGAAAAGCAAGACGCGATCGACCACGCCATCGGGAGCGGCGAGCGCCTGTTCGGCCGCTTTACCATCTTGCGCCGGGGCAAGAAGCAATACGCGATGATTCGCTGGCGCTAAGGGCCGCGATGCGTCAGTTATTCCTCGACCTCCTGCCGGATAGCCCGCCCTCGCTCGACAACTTCGTGGCCGGCGTCAATGGCGAAGTTCTCGACGCCTTGACCGCCTGGCTGTCCGGCGCGCTGCGGGATACGGCCTTCTGCCTGCATGGCGAGGCGGGTTGCGGCAAGTCGCATCTGTTGCGGGCGAGCGGCTTTCCCTATATCGACGCGGCAGAAAACCCGGGCCTCTTCGGGGTGAAGGGCAGGGCGACCTTGGCGGTCGACAATGTCGATCGGCTCGATGGCGACGGTCAGATTGCGCTATTTGCGCTCTTCAACCAATTCAAGGCTGGCGGCGGATGCTTGTTGACGGCGGCCATCCAGCCGCCGCGCCACCTCGCCCTGCGCGAGGATTTGCGCACCCGTCTCGGCTCCGGCCTGATCTACCGGCTGCAACCCCTCACCGACGCCGAAAAGGCCGCCGCGCTGGCCGCCCAGGCCAGGGAGCGCGCCCTGAAGCTGGCGCCGGAATCCATTGATTATCTGATGCGCCATGCATCGCGCGACATGCGAACGCTGTCGGCGCTGATCGTCGCCCTCGATCATTACACCCTGGAACACCAGCGCCCCGTCACCTTGCCGCTTTTGCGCGAATTGCTGGTCCGGGAAAGCGCGCCGGATGTGAGATAAACTGCCATCCCATGCCAAGCATCCTGCGTCTCGACGGATTCCGGTATTTCTTCTTCAGCCAAGAGGGATCAGAACCGCCGCACGTTCATGTTGAATACGCTGACAAGGTTGCGAAATACTGGCTTGATCCCGTCAATCTTGCGATGTCGGAAGGTTTCAGAAGCCACGAATTGACCCGCGTCCGTGCGCTGATCATTGAACACCGCGTCTTGTTTTTGGAGAAGTGGCATGAGCACTTTGGCAATTCAGCTTGATCCGCACGCCGTCGATGTTTGTATCGACGATTCCATGCTGCACTTCGTCCTTGCCGATGGCCGCGAAATATCGGCGCCCCTCGAATGGTTTCCGCGGCTACGCGACGCCAACCACGAGCAACGTCAAAAATGGCGGCTGATTGGAAAAGGCGTTGGCGTCCATTGGCCCGACATCGACGAAGACATTGCCGTCAGCACCTTGATGCGAAATAACTGAAATTGACTGTGGCGCCCTTGCAGCGAATACCCCAAAAATGAACCTCGCCCTTTTTGACCTCGATAACACCCTGCTGGCCGGCGACTCCGATTTCGAGTGGGCGCAATTCCTGGTTTCGCGCGGGGTCGTCGACCGCGACATCCAGGAAGCCCGGAACCTGGAGTTTTACGAGCATTACCAGGCCGGTACGCTCGACATCGAGGCTTTTCTCGCCTTTCAATTGCAGCCCTTGGCCCGCCGCGCGCGCCAGGAGCTCGATGCCTGGCACGGCGAATATATGGCGCGGCATATCCGCCCCATCATCAGCGACGCCGCCCGCCGGCTGGTCGCCCGTCACCTCGATCATGGCGATCTGTGCGCCGTGGTCACCGCCACCAATAGTTTCGTCACCGGCCCAATCGTTCGCGAATTCGGCATCCCTCACCTGATTGCCACCATTCCAGCCGTCGATGCGAAGAGCGGCCTCTTTACCGGCGCGCCGAGCGGCACGCCCGCCTTTCAGGGCGGCAAGATCGTCCGCGTCGAACAGTGGCTGGAAAGCCTCGGCCTGTGGTGGGGCAGCTTCGAGGAGAGCGTTTTCTACAGCGACTCGCACAACGATCTGCCGCTCTTGGGCAAGGTCAGCCAGCCCATTGCCGTGGATCCGGACGACACCTTGCGCGCCCACGCCCGGCGCATGCACTGGAAGGTGATTTCGCTGAGGACGCCTGTTTGAGCATATAGCCCGGGGCGAGATCCGGGCTGCGCTGACCCCAACCTACGGTAAAATTCACGTTTTCCGCTTCAATTGGAAGCTCACCCAACGGCAATTCGTGATTCGAAAATTCATTTCCCGCGTTTTCAGCGGCAAAAAAAACCGGCCCGGCCAGCATGAGCCGGCCGTCATCCCTGTCTCCAGCCACGGCATTACCCGCAACCGCATCAGTTCGGGCAGCCGCCGCGTGTGCGCGACCTTGCAAGAGAATGGGCACAAAGCCTATGTCGTCGGCGGCGCCATCCGTGACCTCCTGATCGGGGCCGAGCCCAAGGATTTCGACGTCGCCACCGACGCCACGCCCGAAGAGGTGCGCCGCGCGTTTCGCCGCTCGCGCATCATTGGCCGCCGCTTCCAGATCGTCCATGTGATGATGGGCCAGGAGCAGATCGAGGTCACCACCTTCCGCGGCCAGTTGGGCGACGACACCAAGAAGGACGAGCACGGCCGGGTGCTGCACGACAATATTTTCGGCAGCCACGCCGAGGACGCCGCCCGCCGCGACTTTACCGCCAACGCCTTGTATTACGACCCGGCGAGCGAGGCGATCATTGATTACCACCACGGCGTCGGCGACTTGAAGGCGCGGACGTTACGCATGATCGGCGAGCCGCGAGGCCGCTACCGCGAGGACCCGGTGCGCATGCTGCGCGCCGTGCGCCTGGCGGCCAAGCTGGGGCTGTCGATTGATCCCGAGGCCCGCCGCCCGATTCGCGAAATGGCGACGCTCTTGGAAAACGTCCCGGCGGCCCGTCTGTTCGACGAGATGTTGAAGCTCTTGACCTCCGGCCACTCGGTCAAGTGCATTACCCAATTACGCGACGAGGGCCTGCATCACGGCCTCCTTCCGCTGCTCGACGTCATACTCGAACAGCCGCTCGGCGAGAAATTCGTGATGTTGGCGCTGGCCAATACCGACGAGCGCGTGCGCCGGGGTAAGGGCACCTCGCCCGGCTTTCTGTTCGCCGCGCTGCTCTGGCACGAGGTGCTGGCCCACTGGGAAAAACTCAAGGCCGCCGGCGAGCCCAAAATTCCGGCGCTCTTTCAGGCCATGGACACGGTGCTCGACGTGCAGGGCGAAAAGCTCGCCATCACGCGCCGTATCGCCGGCGATATCAAGGAAATCTGGCTGCTCCAGCCGCGCTTCGACCAGCGCGCCGGCAAGCGCCCCTATGGCCTCCTCGAACAGCCGCGCTTTCGCGCCGGCTACGATTTCTTGCTGCTGCGCGCCGAATCCGGCGAGGTGGAGCAGGAACTCGCCGACTGGTGGACCCGCTTCCAGAATGTCGATGGCGAGGATAGGGCGCGGATGCTGCTGCCCGAGCAAGCCGGCGACAAGAAGCGCCGCCGCCGGAAAAAGAAGCCGGCCGCCGCCAACGACGCGCCGCCGCCGCCCGCTGCATGAGCCTTATCAGTGCCCAGCGCCATGAACTTCCCCCTCCCCAGCCCTTCCCCGCAAGCGGAGGAGGGAGGGAAAGCGCCTCTTGCTCCTTCCCCCGCTGGCGGGGGAAGGTTGGGATGGGGGCATTGGCGCGCCAGCCACGTTGCCCGCAAACCGTATGAGCCTTGCCTACGTCGCGCTCGGGGCCAATCTGGGCGATCCGGCCAGCACCCTGCGCGCCGCCTTCGGAGCGCTGGCCAATCTGCCCGAAAGCCGCCTCCTTCGCTGCTCCTCGCTGTACCGCACGGCCCCGGTCGGCCTCATCAATCAGCCCGACTTCATCAACGCCGTCGCCCTGCTCGACACGACGCTCACGCCCTCGCAACTGCTCGCCGAACTCTTCGACATCGAGGGCCGCTTTGGCCGTCGGCGCGGCGAGAAAAACGGCCCGCGCAGTCTCGATCTCGACCTTCTGCTCTACGACGAGCGCCGCCTCGACCTGCCCGAGCTGACCCTGCCGCATCCGCGCCTGCACCTTCGCGCCTTCGTGCTGAGGCCGCTCGCGGAAATCGCCCCCGATCTCCGCCTGCCCGGCCGCGGCCACATCGCCGCCTGGCTGCCGGCGGTGGCCAATCAGGGCATCGTCCGGCTGTGAATCCGGGGCGACGAGCCGAATATGGGGCGCTGTGGCACAATGGCACGCCACCCGGGTCGGCTGGCGTTGGCGAGGCTCGCCGGGCCGAACCGGCGAAATCAGGCCTTTCTTCAGACCTATCCCTTGCATTCCGGTGTCGGGATGCGCTCAATGACTGACAAGCATGTTTGATATCGGCTTTTCCGAACTGATCGTGATCGGCATCGTCGCCCTGATCGTGATCGGGCCCGAGCGCCTGCCGCGACTTGCCCGTACCGTTGGCCATCTGCTCGGCCGGGCGCAGCGCTACGTCAATGACGTCAAGGCCGACATCAATCGCGAGATGCAGCTCGACGAATTGAAAAAATTGCAGTCGGAGATTGCCGATTCGGCCAAGGGAATCGAGAATTCGCTGCGCCAGGAACTCGATGCCGCCCGTGGCGCCGTCGAGGCCCCGCTGAAGGAAAGCCTGGGCGAAGTCGAGGCGCTTGCCCAACCGGTTCTTGACGCCCCGGCTTCGGCCGATCAACCGGAGAAGCCCAGCGCATGAGCGATCCCCAGGCAACCCCCGGCTCAACGCCCGGCTCCGAAGACTCCTTCATCTCCCATCTCATCGAGTTGCGCGACCGCCTGTTGCGCAGCCTGATCGCCATCGGCGTGATGTTCGGCGCGCTCTGCCTCTATCCCGGGCCGGGCCGGATTTACGACTTTCTCGCCGCGCCCTTGACCGCGGCCTTGCCCGAAGGGGCCAAGATGGTCGCCATCGGCGTCATCACGCCCTTCATGGTGCCGCTCAAGGTGACGGCCATGGTGGCTTTCCTGCTGGCGCTGCCCTTCATCCTCTACCAGGCCTGGGCTTTCGTCGCGCCCGGCCTCTATGCCCATGAACGGCGTCTCGGCTTGCCGCTGATCATCTCCAGCACCCTGTTGTTCCTGCTCGGCATGGCTTTTTGTTACTACCTGGTTTTTGGCCAGGTGTTCCATTTCATCGCCAGTTTTGCGCCGAAAAGCATTACGCCCGCGCCGGATATCGAAGCCTATCTGTCCTTCGTGATGACCATGTTCATCGCCTTTGGCCTGGCTTTCGAGGTGCCGGTCGCCCTGATCGTCCTGGTCAAGCTCGGCGTCGTCGATGTCGTCAAGCTCAAGGAATGGCGTCCCTATTTCATCGTCGGCGCTTTCGTCATCGCCGCCATCGTTACGCCGCCCGATGTCATCTCGCAACTGGCGCTGGCGATCCCGATGTGCCTGCTGTATGAAATCGGCATCCTGGCCGCCCGGCTGGTAACGCCGCGGGCCAAGGAAGAGGGCGGGGAAGCCTCCTCGGCGGGTTCGTAAGCCGCTGCGCGGCCGGCCTAAGCAGGCGCTCGCTCAAACAGGCGCTTGTCCCACACGACGTTTTCGGGATGGGAGAGGGTCAGCCGCGTTGCATCGGGGTGCGCCGGATTGACCAGGGCGTTCCATTCCAGCCTGGCGACCACGGAAGGCACAAGCAGGATGGCGCTTCTCGATTCGCGGAGCCAACGATCGCCGAAATGTCTTGCCAAAGCGTTGTTATCGGAATCCCATCCGTCAGGAAGCGTGTCCGGTCCATGCCGCTCGACGGCCACGCCATCCGGCGCGTTCGCGATCACGTATCGGTGCGTTGCCGGAATACGGCCTATATTGGCATGCGCCAGTATTTCTAGCATTGCGCACGCATAACTCAATGAGCCGTAGATAACGGGACGGCCGGGGCTGTTCCAGCGACCGCCGACCAGGGCAGCGCCCGTGCCGTCCCAGAGGGGTCGCCGCCCGTCGCCGATCCGGTAAATCGAGAAACTCAAGCGGCAATCCCGTAATACAGCCGCCACAGCAGTTCTTCGACCCGGCGCGCGCCAAGCTCCGTCAGGGAGACATCCAGCGGGCTGCGGCCCTGAAGCATGGAATGCGGCGTGGTCAAGAATGACCGGGCATCTTCTTCCGAATGCCAGACATGGGCTGCTGTGGCAAAGATGCGGGCAAGGCGCTCGGCGCGTCCGGATTCCTCCGCGGAGAGGCTTTCCCGGCGTCGCTTGTAGGTGGCCTCCGGAATGATGCGATACAGGAGCTGTGTCCTGTCCTCGGGTCTCAGGTAGATATGGTCGATACTGGCTTTCAGGGCGCCCTTGGGCAGCCCTTTTGAAACCATGTCATCGAGTTCCGCGAAGGAGCGGGGAATTGGCGCGAGCGCCATGAGCGAAGCAATCTTTTCTGGGCTGACGAGATCCATGAGCCTGAGCCTGAAGTATCATTTGATACATCAATCGTAGGTCAATTGATGCTTAAAATCAAATTGGCGATGGCAGCAGGCGAGGTTCGGGCTATTTCTTTTCTTGGCGGAAAGTGGGCCGCTTGCCGATCTTCACTTCGACCTCGGAGATGCTGCGGTCGCGGCGCAGCCGGAGGCTGGCCTTGTCGTCGGGGCGCAAGGCGGCGATCTGGTCGATCATCGTCTGCGGATCGCGAACCGGCTTGCCATTGACCGCCAGCAGCACGTCGCCGGGGCGGATGCCGGCGGCAGCGGCCGGGCCGCCGTGCATGACGCCGGCGATCAGCGCGCCGTCGGTGTCGGGCAGGCCGAAGGATTCGGCCAGTTCCGG
>CAZFHE010000252.1:0-2635 GCA_964518615.1 uncultured Dechloromonas sp.
CCGCGTCTTCCACAGTCTCGACGCCCTTGAAGACCATCTCGAAATCGCTTTGCGCGAGATGGAACTCGACACTCAGCGCGTCCGCTCCATCACCGCTTGGCCTTGGATATTAAATGCACTTACGAATTAGAACTGGAATAACAAGCCCATGCAAGCTTTGGGGATTGGTGGGGCACGGCCAAGGAAATTCGTCAGTCTCGCGTGATTCTGGCGGGAAAACGAGGCCGAAGGCCGAAGTTTTGAGGAATGGCCATTCCCCGAAAATCCCCAAGGGCGAGATGACTTTGCTGTTCATGCGATTGCCCTCCCGAGGCCGGGCGAAGGGGCGAATCGGGCATGCCGTGCAGTAGAATAAGGCATTTTGGCATTCCCATAAGGCAGGCCATGGTGCCGCAAAGCAAACCCAATACCGACGACGTCCGCATCAAGGAAATCAAGGAGCTGGTGCCGCCAGCCCATGTTTTTCGCGAATACCCCGTCTCGAACCGCGCGGCGCAAACCACCTACGGCGCGCGCCAGTCCATCCATCGCATCCTGCATGGCGCTGACGACCGCTTGCTGGTGGTGATCGGTCCTTGTTCCATCCACGACTACGACGCGGCCATGGAATATGCCAGGAAGCTCGCCAAGGAGGCGGACAAATACCAGGACGATCTGCTGGTTCTCATGCGCGTCTATTTTGAAAAGCCGCGCACCACGGTCGGCTGGAAGGGGCTGATCAATGATCCGCGCCTGGACAACACCTTTCGCATCAATGAAGGCATACGGCTGGCGCGCCGCCTGCTGCTCGATATCAACGAGCTCGACCTGCCCTGCGCTACCGAGTTTCTCGACACCATCACGCCGCAATACACCGCCGACCTGATCGCCTGGGGCGCCATCGGCGCGCGCACCACCGAATCGCAGGTGCATCGCGAACTGGCTTCCGGCCTATCCTGCCCGGTCGGTTTCAAGAACGGTACCGATGGCAATCTGCGCATCGCCGTCGACGCCATTCGCGCTGCCAACTCGCCGCATCATTTTCTGTCGGTCACCAAGTCCGGCCACACCGCCATCGTATCGACCCTGGGCAACGAGGATTGCCACGTCATCCTGCGCGGCGGCAAAGCGCCCAATTACGATGCGGAGAGCGTCGAGGCCGCCTGCCAGGAAATCGCCAGGTCCGGCCTTGCCGCCCGGCTGATGATCGACTTCTCGCACAGCAATAGCCGCAAGCAATACCAATTGCAGAGGGAAGTCGGCGATAGCGTCGCCGCCCAACTGGCCGCCGGCGAGGAGCGCATCATGGGCGTCATGATCGAGTCCCACCTCGTCGAAGGTCGTCAGGATCTGTTGCCGGAAAAGGAGCTGGCCTACGGTCAGAGCATTACCGACGCCTGCATCGGCTGGGAGGACAGCATCAGGATGCTGGACCAGCTCGCCGCCGCCGTGCGGGCGCGACGGGTGGCCAAGACCCTGGGTCAATGATTTGTGAATGGCCGGGCTTGCGCTCGGCCGGTGGTCAGGCCGGGTGATCGACCCGTTCGCGCAACTCTTTGCCGGCCTTGAAGTGGGGGACCCACTTCGCCGGTACGCTGACCTTTTCCCCCGATTTGGGGTTACGGCCGGTGCGCGGCGGCCGATAGTTGAGCGCAAAGCTGCCGAATCCGCGGATCTCGATGCGATCCCCGCGCACAAGCGCTTCGGACATCGCATCGAGAATCATCTTGACCGCAAAATCAGCATCCTTCGCCACCAACTGCGGAAACCGCTCCGCCAGCCGGGCGATGAGCTCAGATTTGGTCATGCCTGTGCCTTATCAGCCTTGCTGGTTGAGTTTGGCCTTGAGCAGGGCGCCCAGGTTGGTGGTGCCGGAGGCGGCGGAAGCGGACTCGGCGGAGAGCTTCTGCATGGCTTCGTGCTGCTCGGCGTTGTCCTTGGCCTTGATCGACAGGTTGATGCCGCGGGTCTTGCGATCCACGTTGATGATCATGGCCTCGATCTCGTCGCCGACCTTGAGGTGTTGCGTCAGGTCGTCGATGCGATCGCGGGAGAACTCGGACGCGCGCAGGTAGCCTTCGTTTTCGCCATCCAGGGTGAGCACGGCGCCGCGGGCGTCAACCGATTTGACGGTGGCGCGCACGATGCTGTTCTTCTCGTGGGTGGCGATGAAGTTGGTGTAGGGGTCGCCTTCCATCTGCTTGATGCCGAGCGAGATGCGCTCCTTCTCGACGTCGATGCCGAGCACGACCGCCTCGACTTCGTCGCCCTTCTTGAAGTTGCGGATGGCTTCCTCGCCGGAGGCGCTCCAGGACAGGTCGGACAGATGCACCAGACCGTCGATGCCGCCGGGCAGGCCGATGAAGATGCCGAAGTCGGTGATGGACTTGATCGCGCCTCTGACTTTGTCGCCCTTCTTGTGATTCATCGCGAAATCGTCCCACGGATTCGGACGGCACTGCTTCATGCCGAGCGAGATACGGCGGCGCTCTTCGTCGATTTCGAGAATCATCACCTCGACTTCGTCGCCCAACTGGACGACTTTCGAAGGATGCACGTTCTTGTTGGTCCAGTCCATTTCGGAGACGTGCACCAGGCCCTCGATGCCCTGCTCGACTTCGACAAACGCGCCGTAGTCGGTGAGGTTGGTGACTTT
>CAZFHE010000253.1:0-6390 GCA_964518615.1 uncultured Dechloromonas sp.
CGGTTCCGATGAGTGGGTCACCATGGGCGTGCCCTCCGACGGCTCCTACGGCATTCCGAAGGGCATCGTGTTCGGCTTCCCCTGCGAGTGCAAGGGCGGTTCCTACAAGATCATCCAGGGTCTGGAAATCGACGCCTACAGCCAGGAGAAGATCAACCTGACGCTGAAGGAACTGACCGACGAAGCCGAGGCCGTCAAGGACATGCTGTAATCCGGCAGGCGTCTTAGCTGCACCGGAAGGCCGCGGTAAAATGCCGCGGCCTTTTTTTATTTTTACCGCCCAAACGCCATGCGCCATCCCAACGACATCCTTTTTGCCGGCGAAAAGCCCTTCCCCATCCTGCCCGCCGTCGACCATTACGCGGGTTCGGAAAAAATGATGAAAAAGGCGCTGTTGTTGCAACAAGAACTCGGGCCGATTTTCGACATTACCTGCGATTGCGAGGATGGCGCTCACGCCGGCGCCGAGCGTGAGCATGCCGAGATGGCGGCTCGCGTGATCCTGTCGGACGACAATCGCTTCAACCGCGTCGGCGCTCGCGTCCATGACGCGACCCACGCGCATTGGCGTCAAGACATGGAAATCCTGGTGAGTCTGGCAGGCAGCCGGCTGCCCTTCATCACCCTGCCCAAGCCGTGCTCCGCCGCCGATGTGCAAACGCAGATCGAGGCGCTCAGACAAATCGAGAAAGCCTGCGGCCTTGGCCGCGACATTCCGGTTCATGTGCTGATCGAAACCCATGGCGCGCTGCGCGAGGTCTGGCAAATCGCGGCGCTGCCCGGCGTCGAGTCGCTCGACTTTGGCCTGATGGATTTCGTCTCCGGCCACCACGGGGCCATTCCCGGCGCGGCGATGAAGAGTCCGGGCCAGTTCGAGAATCCGCTGGTCACTCGCGCCAAGTGCGAAATCAGCGCCGCCGCCCTGGCCTCGGGCGTCGTGCCCACGCACAACGTGACCACCGAGCTCAAGGACATCGAGGCCATCCGCAATGACGCCCTGCGCGCCCGCCGGGAATTCGGCTATCTGCGCATGTGGAGCATCCACCCGAACCAGATCCTGCCCATCATCGAGGCCATGCGCCCCGATTTTTCCGAAGCCCAGGCCGCCGCCGACATTCTCATCGCCGCCCAGGACAAGGACTGGGGGCCGATCCAGCACGACGGCAAATTGCACGACCGCGCCTCCTACCGTTACTACTGGGAATTGCTCGACCGCGCCCACGTCACCGGCATGGACATTCCCGGCGAGGCCAGGAGCCGCTTCTTCGGCTGAAGGCTGGCGGCCATCAGCCATTTCGACCGCCGCCTAAAGCGGTTTTGGTTCAATCCTTAACGCATTCCTTGCCTGAGGCTTGTAGGTTGGCGGTGAGCGAAGCGAACCCCAACGAGCAGAAGCTCACAGGGCAGCCGATGTTGGGGTTCGCCTATGGCTCACCACCAACCTACTCCCAAACGATTACGCGCTTCTGCATGTAAGCAAATGAATCAAAATTGCTCTAGCTGGACTTGATGACGGCAAGCGCGATCAGCGCGAAGAGGATCAGGAGTCCGATCAGTTCGATATTCACGACGCTGCCGCTCGCTCAGGGGGCCAGCTCATGGACGATGTTGAAGCGGGCGTCGACCTTGGCCTCTTCGACGAAACCGATGCCGCAGGGATTGGCGGCGACCCATTTGACCACCTCTTCGGGCGTTGCGACCTTGGGCAAGGCCTGCATGCGCCCGGAGAAAATCTGCCGCGACCAGTAGGCATTGATTTCGGAAAGGCTCTTGCCGACCAGACGGCGGTAAAACTGGCCGCGTAGCGGATGGCGATCCTCCAGATCGACCGGATGCGCCTCGCGGCCATTGAAAAACTGCCGGTAGCGGCCAAAGAATATATTGATGACTTCGTTTCGGGTCAGCACCGCGACGCCACAGCGGGCATTGACGATGACCGCCAGGCTGCCGGTCGGCGTCGCCTGAGGCTGTAGCAACACCTGCGCCTTCGCTGGCGACGCGGCGAAGAGCGACAGCCAGGTGACAAAAGCGGCGAAGGGCAGACGCCTCATGATTTCAGAAAATGAAATCCAGGGTCAGCGAGAACACATCGACCCGGCCGTTCCAGTCGGGACGCTCCCAGCGGAATGGAAAAATGGAATCGGCATCGCCGCGCACCCCATCCCACTGCGCCTTCAGGGCCAGATTGCGGGCCACATCCCAGCGCGCGCCGACGATCGCGGTTCTCTGGCGCGCGCGGGAATCGGCCTGCACCCGGTCGACGCCCGGCAGCGATGGGGGCATCCTGCTCATATTCTTGGAATGAACCCAGGAATAGCCGAGATAAGGCGTCACCGGCCCGATCCGGTAGCCGGCCAGCGCATAGCCGGCATAAGAATCGGCGAAGACCCGGTTGCCCTGGTCGATGGCATTTAGCATCAACTGGAATTGCCACGGGCCGCTGTCGTAGATCATGCCCAGCGAGTAGTAATGGCTGCGCTTGCCGTCGGTGCGCAGATAATCGAGCGCGCCGCGCGCCTGATCCGCCGTCAGCTCATGCGGCACCCGCGCATGGAAATCCTGGGCGATCGGCAGATTGCTATTGAAGCGGATATTGGCGTAACTGCCGCGCAGGAGCCAGGGGCCGGCCTGGTATTCGAGATAGGCCCCCATCATCGGCGAGCCGCCGATATCCCACTGTTTCTCGGCCAGCGGATACTTGCCGTCGGCGAGGCCGTAATAAATCTTGCCGCGCAGCGTATGGTCGGCCAGCGGCACGGTCAGCGCCGCATCGGCGCCATTGATGCTGGAGAAGGGCAGATACCAGAAATAATCGCCGGGCGGGCGCGCCGGCAGATAGGAATAGCCGACCAGGCGCGAATCGGCGAGCATGAAGAATTCCGTGCCGAGCCGGCCAAAACGCATACTGAGCGCCGGATTCGGATCGACCTTGAGATAGGCCCAGGCTATTTCCGGCGTATAACTCTGGTCGTGACGATAGCGGCTGACCCCCTGCACCACCGCCTCGAAGCCGGTATGGATCCGCCAGTTGGCCTGCAGGCCGAAGAGGCTGTCGACATTCCCGGTCCAGCGTTTGCGCGCCCCGCGCGGCTGCGACAGATCGCGCACGAACTCGACGTCATTGGTGCTGGTGCGCGCCATCCCCAGGGCGCCGAAACCGCCGATGGTGAAATCGCCGGGCTCGGCGCGCGCCGGCAAGGAGAGCGCGAGGCCCGCCACGGCAAGGGTCAGCCCCAGCCGGACGAGCCAGCGATGCGGGCGGGCGGAAAAACTCGATGAGCAAAGGTAGGCCATGGAAGGCTCGGAAAAAACCCCGACAGGCATCGGGTTCTCAGCGGCGGAAAGCTGGAATCGGACTCAGGGAATCCGCTTCTCCGGCAAGGCCACCTGCTGCCCGGTGCTGAATTGATAATCCTTGAAAATATGCTCGGCCGTCAGCAACTGGTAGCTGCCATCGGGCAGGCGGTGGGTCGTATCTTTCAAGCGCCAGGTCAATTGGCCGCAGGTCCAAATTTCGAAATTACGCATATGCGTGCAAAGACAGGTCTTGTCCCAGACCTTGACCTTGCGTGCGCCCGGATGGGCGGCGACCTCGCGGTTGTAGGCGCTGATGTAGGCGCATTTGCCGCCAGCGTCGAGCAGATAGCCGTAGGCCTCGCAATTGGGACGGATGCCGTCGCCAATGCCTGGGCTGGACTTGATCATGCGCATCGGGTAGCCGGTCGGGGAAATCTGGTTGACCTCGATGTCTTCCTCGTTGGTCTTGAAATATTCCTGCTTGGTTTTGGCTGGCAGGCCGCATTCCTCGGCGACCGTGAAGCGGGTGGCCACCTGCACGGCGGAAGCGCCCTGTTCGAGCAAGGCGGCAGCATCCGAGCCGGTGAAAATGCCGCCGGCCGGAATCACCGGAATATCGAGATGCTCGTCTTTCAGATATTGCAGCACCTCGGCGACGATGGTCGCCAGATCGTACTGGGCCCAATCCATGCCAAAACCGAGATGGCCGCCAGCCAGCGGGCCTTCGACGACGACGTAGTCGGGCATGCGATTGGTGCGGGCGCTTTTCTTCAGGAACAATTGCAAGGCGCGCACCGAGGAAATGATGATGCCCAGCTTGGCGTCGCGAAAACGCGGGTGTTCCTCGATCAGATTGAAAGAGCCGAGATGCAGGCCGGCAGCCAGCGTAATGCCGTCAATGCCGGCATCGAGCGCCGCCGACATGCGGACCTTCAAGGTCTCGCGCGGGGCGTTCATGGTCAGCTTTTCCATGCAGTTGATCAGCACCAGGCCGCTTCCCTGCTTGCGCGCCATGGTGGCCTCGACATGCAAGCGGGTTGCCTCTTCCAGGCAACCCAGATCGAACTTGACCGAGGACTTGTCCTCGTTCAGCACGTTGTACTTATAGAGCGCCAGTTTTTCCTTGACGTGCTTGGTTTCGTAGCGACGATCGGAGACGGTATTGATCATCGCATCCGAAATATGGCCGACGCCGCCCAGGCGAGCCGCTTCCAGCGCCAGATCGGCCGTCGAGATATCGACTCCCATGCCGCCGATCATGATCGGCACGAGTTCGTGCTTGCCAAGTCGCAAGCGGAAATCATCCACACGCTTCATTTTTATCCTTAAGGAAACCGGAACGCTCGCGCAAAACCCCGCGCAACCGAGCCAAGCGTATGATTTTACGCCATTGTGCGCCCGGATGCTTGCCACCCCCGGATAAATCAAGTTTTCCAACGCCCGGCATGGCTAAACTTCACCCCTCCATCACGACTTCCCCCCTACGCCCATGCGTCTGGCCTCGCACCCCCTCTGGCTGGCTGGTTTTCGCCCCTTCTTCACCCTCGCCTGTCTGGCCGGCCTGATCCTGGCCCCCGTTTGGGCCTTGATGTTTGGCGGCCAACTGGCCGCGCCGGACATGCCCTTCAGCGCCATCCAATGGCATGCCCACGAAATGTTTTTCGGCTTCGGCTGGGCGGTGCTCGGCGGCTTTCTACTAACCGCGAGCAAAAACTGGGTCGGCATTCGCGGCTATCACGGAAGGGCCTTGCTGCTGCTGGCCGCCGCCTGGATCGTCGAGCGCCTCGCCATGAGTTTCGGCGGCCACTGGCCCTGGCCGCTGTTTCTGCTCGCCAACCACCTCTTCCTCGTCAGCATCGTCGCCATGCTGCTATGGACCCTGATCCGTTACCGCCAGCAAGACAGCTACCGCGACAACGCCTTTTTCCTCGTCATGCTGCCGGCCTTCCTCATCGCCAAAGCCCTGATCTTGAGCGGCGAGCATTTCAACGCCGGCATCGCGATGAGCATAGCCCTCTTCCGCCTGGCCTTTCTGATCATGCTGGAGCGCACCCTGACGCAATTCATGAAAGCCGCCTTCCAGGCGGACATCCTGCGCAACCCCTGGCTCGACATGACGATCAAGCTCCTGGGCCTTGCCCTGGTGATCGAACCCCTGCTGCCGCCGCCGCTTGCCGCCGCCATCGCGCTGAGTCTGGCGGCGCTCTTGGGCATCCGCCTCGGCTTCTGGAAGCCGCATCTGGCCCTGCGCCGCATCGACATCGGCATCATGCACATCGGCTATCTCTTCATCGCGCTGCAACTCTTGGCGGAGGCCCTGGGCCATCTCGCCCAACTCGTCTGGGTCGGCTCGCTATCGGTGCATCTCTTTACCATCGGCGTCATGGGCTCGGTCATCCCGGCGATGATCATCCGCATCGCCAAGGGCCACACCGGGCGCAAAGTGGCGTTCGCAGGCCTCGACCGGCTGGCGCTCTACCTCATGCTGGCCGCCCTGTTTTTCCGCATCGGCCTGCCGCAGATCTTCCCGGACGGCTACCTCGGATGGATCCACCTCTCCGCCGCAACTTGGGCGCTGGCCTATGGCCTTCTCGCCTGGCGCGTCATCCCGATGCTGATGCAGCCGCGCATCGACGGACGAGAACACTGAGCGGCGCGCGAAGGCCCTGGCTCACGATGCGCCGACCCGATGCGCCGCCCCCCCCCTCTTCGAGCGCGCCCAAAAAAACCGCCGGCACAAGGCCGGCGGTTTTTGTGGCGGAGAAGTCCGTCAGGCTCAGGCGCGTTCGAGCACCATCGCGATGCCTTGGCCGCCGCCGATACACATGGTCACCAGCGCATATTTGCCGGCCACGCGCTCCAGTTCGTACAGGGCCTTGGTGGCGATGAATGCGCCGGAACAGCCGACCGGGTGGCCGAGCGCGATGGCGCCGCCATTGGGGTTGGTCTTGACCGGATCGAGGCCCAGGCCCTTGGAAACGGCGATGGCCTGGGCAGCGAAGGCTTCGTTGGACTCGATGACATCCATCTGATCGAGCGTCAGGCCCGCCTTTTTCAGCGCAAGCTTGGAGGCGGGAATCGGACCCTCGCCCA
>CAZFHE010000254.1:0-2303 GCA_964518615.1 uncultured Dechloromonas sp.
GCCGCAGATCACCGCCATCCAGAATGTCTCCGAGTCGCTACGGGGCACGGGCGTGCCGATGGTCGCCGACGGCGGCATCCGCTATTCCGGCGATATCGCCAAGGCGATTGCCGCCGGGGCCGATACCGTGATGCTCGGCGGCCTGTTCGCCGGCACCGAGGAAGCGCCGGGCGAGGTCGAACTCTTCCAGGGGCGTTCCTACAAGTCCTATCGCGGCATGGGTTCGCTCGGGGCCATGCAGGCCGGATCGAGCGACCGCTACTTCCAGGAAGCCACGGCCAATGTCGACAAATTCGTGCCCGAAGGCATCGAGGGCCGCGTGCCTTACAAGGGCTCGGTGCTGGCGGTGATCCACCAGTTGATGGGCGGCCTGCGTTCGTCCATGGGCTACCTCGGTACGCCGACCATCGCCAACATGCACGAAAAAGCCTGTTTTGTCGAAATTACGTCGGCTGGCATCCGCGAATCGCACGTTCATGACGTGCAGATTACCAAGGAAGCGCCGAACTATCACCTCGACTGATCATTTTTGCGTTCCACAGGGCGGCTCCGGGAGCCGCCCTTGTTCATTCAAGGCTCTGTAATGGCACACCAGAAAATTCTCATTCTCGACTTCGGCTCCCAAGTCACTCAGCTGATCGCGCGGCGCGTGCGCGAAGCCCGGGTTTTTTGCGAAATCCATCCCTACGATGTTTCCGAGGACTTCATCCGCAACTATGGCACCAAGGGCATCATCCTGTCCGGCGGGCCGAATTCGGTGACCGAGGGCGAGTCGCCGCGGGCGCCGGCCGTGGTGTTTGAACTGGGCGTTCCGGTGCTCGGCATTTGTTACGGCATGCAAACCATGGCCCTGCAACTGGGCGGCCAGGTGATGACCGCCGAGGCGAGCGGCAAGGCTCGCGAATTCGGCTATGCCGAAGTCCGCGCCCACGGCCACATGGCCTTGCTGAACGACATTGCCGATTTCTACACCGATGAGGGTTACGGCATGCTCAAGGTCTGGATGAGCCACGGCGATTCGGTGATGGAACTGCCGCCGGGCTTCAAGACCATGGCCTCGACGCCATCCTGTCCCATCGCCGGGATGGCCGACGAGAGCCGCAATTTCTACGCCGTGCAATTCCACCCGGAAGTCACGCATACCTTGCAGGGCCGCGCCATTCTCGACCGCTTCGTGCACGACATCTGCGGCTGCGGCACCGACTGGGTGATGGGCGATTACATCGAGGAAGCGGTGCGCGCCATCCGCGAGCAGGTGGGGCAGGAGGAAGTCATCCTCGGGCTTTCCGGCGGCGTCGATTCCAGCGTGGCGGCGGCGCTGATTCATCGCGCCATCGGCAAGCAGCTGACCTGCGTTTTCGTCGATCACGGCTTGCTGCGCCTCAACGAGGGCGACATGGTGATGGACATGTTCGCGAGAAATCTCGGCGTCAAGGTGATTCGCGTCGATGCCGTCGACGATTTCATGGGCAAGCTCTCCGGCGTCTCCGACCCGGAACAAAAACGCAAAATCATCGGCGCGGAATTTGTCGAGGTTTTCCAGGCCGAATCAAAAAAACTGACCGCCGCCAAATGGCTGGCCCAGGGCACCATTTACCCGGACGTGATCGAGTCGGCCGGCAAGAACAAAAAAGGCGCGCACACCATCAAGAGTCACCACAATGTCGGCGGCCTGCCGGAAGACATGCACCTGAAGCTGCTCGAACCCTTGCGCGAATTGTTCAAGGACGAAGTCCGCGAACTGGGCATGGCGCTGGGTCTGCCGCGCGAAATGGTCTATCGCCATCCCTTCCCGGGGCCGGGCCTGGGCGTGCGCATTCTCGGCGAAGTCAGCCGCGAAGCGGCGAGCCTCTTGCAACGCGCCGACGCCATTTTCATCGAGGAATTGCGCGCCACCCACGTCACCCTGCGCGACGTGGCGGCCGGACTGTGCGGGGCGGCCGATGTCGGCAAGAGCTGGTACGACGTGACCAGCCAGGCTTTCGCGGTCTTTTTGCCGGTCAAGAGCGTCGGCGTGATGGGCGATGGCCGCACCTATGAGCATGTCGTCGCCTTGCGCGCCGTGATTACCAGCGACTTCATGACCGCGCACTGGGCGCATTTGCCCTACGAACTGCTGGGCCGGGTTTCCAATCGCATCATCAACGAAGTGCGCGGCCTGAACCGGGTTGTCTATGATGTCTCCGGCAAGCCGCCGGCGACCATCGAGTGGGAATGAGGCCAGGCATGAGCGCCATGCTTCCGGTTGTCCTTTCTGGCGGCTCCGGTACGCGCCTGTGGCCGCTGTCGCGGGAGAAATATCC
>CAZFHE010000255.1:0-9365 GCA_964518615.1 uncultured Dechloromonas sp.
TGCATGCCGGCCGCGTGGTTCCCGGCGGCCGCCGGCTTCGGGCAAGGGGCCGAAAAGCCGAGCTGGCGCGCGCGGTGGAGCAAGGCAGAGGTCACAAAGGTCTTGCCGATTTCGGTATCGGTGCCGGTCAGGAAATAGGCGGACTTCATCGCCGGGCCTCCAGAATCAAAACGTCATAACTCAGGGCCAGGCCGGCGGCGCAACGCTTGCGCTCGGCGGCGGCCTCGGCGGCGGCGAAGGCGGCGCGGCCCATCAGGTGAGGCCGCCGGCCGTCGCCCACCTGGTTGGCGCCTATGGCCTTGACCGCCCGCAAGAGGCTGAAAAAATCGGGGTAATGCGCCCAATGGCGCTGGCGGCCGACGGCAATCCCGGCAAACCCGGCCTCGGCGGCCAGCCGGGCGATGTCCTCCGGCGTGTGAAAAGAAAGCGTGTGGCGGTATTCATCGACGCCGGCAAACGCCTCGCGCAATTCGACGAAGGTTTCCGGGCCCAGGGTGGCGAGCGCCAGACGGCCGCCCGGTCGCAGCACGCGCCGGGCCTCCATCAGGGTCGGCGGCAATTCGCACCACTGCACGGCAAGACTGGACCAGTAGAGATCGAGGCAGGCATCAGCCAGCGGCAATTGTTCGAGATCGCCGACCAGACGGCGGCAGGGCGCGGCAATGCGAGCCAGCATGGCCGGCGACAGGTCGACGGCAACGCATTCGGCGGCGGGAAAGCGCGTCGCCAGAAGCGCCAGCGCATAGCCGGTGCCGCAGCCGGCATCGAGCAGCGCCGCGGGCGGCGCTGCATCGGCGAGGGTTTCCAGCAAGGCGTGGCAAATCTCGCGCTGTATGCCGGCGGCGCTGTCATACGTCGGCGCGGCGCGCTCGAAGGCTTGCCGGATGCGGGCTTTGGGCGGTCTATGCATGCACGAAGGCGCGCGTCTGGGCGAGAAAATCATCCGGACGCGATAAGAAGGGAGTATGGGCAGCGCCGTCGAGCGCGGCGAGGCGCGCGCCAGGAATCAGCGCCGCCAGCGAGCGGGCGGCACAGAGGGGCATCAAGGGATCGGCCTCGCCATGAATCAAGAGCGTCGGGGCGGTGATGCGCGGCGCATCGGCGCGCAGATCGACATCGCGCAGCCAGTCAAGCCCCGTGGCCAACGCCTCGGCGGGCGGCAGCGGAGAGGCGAGGCGCAGGATTTCCGCCGTCACCGTCTTGGCCCTGGCGTCGCCCCGGTTAAAGTTGCCGACAAAGCGCGGCAGCATGGCCATCGGATCGGCAATGATGGCGGCGGTGAATTCGCTCAAGGTCGCGGGCGGCATTGCGTCCGGCCAGCCGTCCCGCTGGACGAAGCTCGGGGTGCCGGCAATCAGCAAGAGCCTGCCGACCTTGGCCGGCGCGCGAGCGGCGATGGCCAGCGCCAGCATGGCGCCGAGCGACCAGCCGGCCAGCGTGCCGCCTTCTGGCAGACGCTCGGCGATGGCCTCGGCGGCGCGGTCGAAATCGGCATTAAGCGGCGTCTCGCCATACCCGGGCAGGTCGATGAAGGCCCCGCCAAGCGCGGCGGCAATGGCTTCGAGCGGCCCGCGACCGAGGCCCCAGCCGGGCAGGATGTGTAAGGGTTGCATATCAACTCTCATAGCGTGGCTGTCGCACTAAAGCCCTTGGCTTCATCGCGCCCCACTTTTTTCTCCTTCCCCCGCTTGCGGGGGAAGGCTGGGATGGGGGGAATGGCGGTCGATTTGGAGGCCGTGCGCAACTTCGCCCCCTCCCCAACCCTCCCCCGCGAACGGGAGAGGGAGTTTATCGCGGCAGCTTTGTAACGCGGCGAGCAGCCGGTCGATGTCGGCGCTCGTATGCGCCGCCGATAGCGACAGGCGCAGGCGTGCGGTGCCGGCGGGCACCGTGGGCGGGCGGATCGCCGGCACCCACAGGCCGCGTTCCCACAGCGCCGTCGACAGCGCGACGGCGGCGGCGTTGTCGCCGATGATCAGCGGCTGGATGGCGGGGGCCGAAGGCAAAAAGCGGCACGGCAGCCCCGCCGCGCCGTCCCGCAGACGGGCGATGTGGGCAAAGAGCCGCTGGCGCGATGCATCGCCATCGGCGATGCGTTGCAGGCTGCGGCTGAGCGCGCAGGCCACGGCCGGCGGCGCGGCGGTGGTGAAAATGTAGGCGCGAGCCTTTTGCAGCAGGTATTCGATGGCGATTTGCGAGCCCGCGACAAACGCGCCGCCGACGCCCGCGGCCTTGCCTAGCGTGCCCATCAACAGGATGCGCCCGGCCCCCGGCAGGCCGAAATGGGAGAGCGCGCCCCGCCCTCCTTCGCCCAAGACGCCGAAGCCGTGGGCATCGTCGAGCAGCAGCCAGGCATCGAAGCGCTCGGCCAGTTGCAAGAGTTGCGGCAGCGGCGCGAGATCGCCATCCATGCTGAACACCGTGTCGCTGACGATGAGCTTGGTCGCGGCAATGCTTTCAGCCAATTGGCCTTCCAGCGCCGCCATATCGGCGTGCGGGTAGCGGCGGATTTGCGCGCCATTGGCCTTGGCCAGTTGCATGGCGTCGATCAGCGAGGCGTGGTTCAGCTTATCGGCGACCCCCGCCGCGCCGCGCCCGGCCAGCGTCGGCGTCACGGCCAGATTGGCGAGATAGCCGGTCGAAAAAGTCAGCGCCCGGGGAAAGCCGGTAAAGGCGGCGAGTTCGGCTTCCAGTTTTTCGTGGGGTTCCAGATGGCCGCTGCCCAGGTGCGACGCGCCGCTGCCAGCCCCCCATTGCCGCGCGCCATCGGCCATCGCGTCGGCCAGATCGGGCTCGCCCGCCAGACCCAGGTAATCGTTGCTGGCGAAATTGATGAGTTCGCGCCCATCGACCCTGGCGATGCGGCCACAGGGCGAAGCCTGCACGCGGCGGCGGCGGGTCAGGCCGGCGGCGGCGATTGCGTCCAGTTCCGCCTGTAGCCGATCCGTGAGGCTCATGCGTTTGCCTCCGACCGCCGGCTGCCCATGCCAGTGACATCGGTTGGGCTGAGCGCAGCGATGCCCAACACTCTGGCGATTATGGCGACGGATAACGGCCGTAATGTTGGGGTTCGCCTGCGGCTCACCGCCAACCTACGCGAGCGGTGTGTATCGTAGCAGGATCCATGAGGTTTCATCCCAGCGCGCATGCCAGCGCCCGCGCGGTCGCCTCGCCGAGATGGGCGATTTCGGCGGCATCGACGATGTAGGGCGGCATCCAGTAGACGGTGTTGCCGATGGGCCGGATCAGCGCCTCGCACTCCAGCGCGGCGCGGTAGAAGCGGCGGGAGAAATGGGGATCGTCGGTCGCCACGTCGAAGGCCGCGATCATGCCGCGCTGACGCACATGGCGGACTTGCGGATGCGCGGCCAGCGGCTCCAGCGCGCTAGCGATCTGCTTTGCCTTGTCGCGGTTGGCTTCGATCACCTCGTCCTCGGCGAAAATGTCGAGGGTCGCCAGCGCCGCCCGGCAGGCCAGCGGATTGCCGGTGTAGGAATGCGAGTGCAGGAAGGCGCGGGCCAATGAGTCATCGAGAAAAGCCTCATAAATGGCATCGCGGCACAGCACGACGGACAGCGGCAAATAGCCGCCGGAAATACCCTTGGAGAGGCACAGCAGATCGGGACGTATGGGCTTGCCATCGACCATCGCCTGTTCGTGCGCGAAAAAAGTGCCGGTGCGCCCGCAGCCGACGGCGATTTCGTCGCAAATCAGATGCACTTCATAGCGGTCGCACAGGGCGCGGGCAAGACGCAGATATTCCGGGTCATACATGACCATGCCGGCGGCCCCTTGCACCAGCGGCTCGAGAATCAGCGCGGCGGTGCGCCCGCCGTGTTCCTGCAAATGCCCTTCAAGCGCGCTGGCGGCGCGGCGGGCGACATCGGCCGGCGTTTCATTCGGCCCGGCCAGACGGGCATCGGGCGAAGGCAGCGCGCGCCCGGCGTGGCGCACCAGCGGCGCATAGGCATCCTTGAAAATGGCGACATCGGTAACGGCCAGCGCGCCCACCGTCTCGCCGTGATAAGCGCCGGCCAGGCAAAGAAATTCCGCCTTCTCCGGGCGGCCGACATTGCGCCAGTAATGAAAGCTCATCTTCAACGCAATCTCGGTCGCCGACGCCCCGTCGGACGCGTAAAAGGCATGGCCGAGCACGCCTTCGGTCAGCGCCGACAGGCGCTCCGACAACTCGACCACCGGCCGGTGCGTGAAGCCCGCCAGCATCACATGCTCCAGCGTTTTCAACTGCGTCCTCAGCGCCGCGTTGATGCGCGGATTGGCGTGACCAAACAAATTGGTCCACCACGAACTGATGCCATCGAGATAGCGTTTGCCATCGAAATCATAAAGCCAGGCCCCCTGGCCCCGAGCAATCGGCAGCAAGGGCAAATGCTCCGGCGAACCGGCTAGCGCATGGTGGCGCATCTGCGTGCACGGATGCCAGACGGCGGCCTGGCTGCGGACGAGCCAGTCGGCGTTGGCGGAGGGCATGGGGGCAGGCTCGGGAATGACGGAATCCGCATCCTTTAATGCACACACTCGATGCAACTGACGTTCGCGCTCGGCAATGGCCAGTTGTTTGGCGTGGCGCTCACCATATTTGGAGACTGAGAACTTGCGTTTGCGGCTACGTCCTTCTTCATCAATCCACGAAGCGAGCCAGAAGGCGGTGCGATGCTTGGCTTTTCGACTGGCAAAACCCTCGTATCGACCCACGCCGGGAATGCCGGACACGTTGTTTCGCCGCAGGCGAGAGCGAACCCAAAGCTGATGCTCGAATTGAGAATGCTGAGCCAGCACGGAATCGCGGTACGCAATGGCGGCGGCCAGCGCCTCCTTATTTCCGCCGTAGACGCCATCGGAAAACGGGCGAGTAACAATTTCGCCTTGGCGCATAACCGTAACGATCCAGGCGTGCATCCCTTTCAGATCATTGTCGATGCGCGAGATATTGCGGTGGAGAGGCATGCTTATGTCACCCTACAGTGGCTGTCATCAATCTCAATGCAACGCCTGCGAACTGCCGCCGCTCTGCTCCGGCATTTCGGCATGCACCAGTTCGGCGTCGGTGTTGGGGTAGAGCGGGACGCCGCAGTCGTCGCAGAATTCCATCGGGAAATGATGGTCGAGGAAGCTGATTTCCTTGACGCCGGCTTCACGCAGGACGGCTTCGATTTCGCTGGCGGCGTCGGTGGCTTCGTCCTCGCTGCCGAGCAGGGGCCAGACGATGCCGTGATAGGTGTCGGATTTGTCGCGCGGCCCCAAGCCAATGCGGTACTCCTCCATGCGCTGGTCGTAGCAGGGGCCGACGACGGCGCGGATGGCGTCCGGCATCAGGCCGAGCGCGGTTTGCAGGAAGGCGACCGAGGCGCGCAGCGAATACGGCCTTGAGAGCCGGTCGGCATCGCGGCAGGCGGCGTGGTAGGCATTGGGCAGCAATAATTCCCAGGCGCAGCCCGTGAGCAGCGGTTCCAGGCTGGGGCTGCCCTGTTTTTGCCATTCCTTGAGCGCGCCGTCCTTGCAGCCGTCCTTTTCGTTCCAGCGAAACGGGGCCTGGCCGCAGGGCACGGCGATGGCGCCGACCAGGTAGCGGACGTCGGACAGAAAGCGGTTGGTTTCCGCCAGGCCCTCGGTGTCGATGGCCAGATGCTGGCCGGCGAGCGCCGCCTCGCCGAGCGCCTGGGTCAGTTGCCAGGTGTCGCAGAAGCTGCGCGGCAATTGGTCGGGGCTAAAGAGGTAATCGGTCAGCGCGACCTTGGCCTCGCCGCCGAAGACATGGGCGCCGAGTTGCACCGACAGCGCCGTCAGGTTAGCCGCCGGCAAGGGGCAGGAGGGAATGGAGAAACGCGACCAGGCCAGCACCGGGGCGGCGAACAGCAGGATGTCGAAGGCTTGGCCCTGGGCTTCCAGGCGGCCGCTTTCGGCGCGCGCCTCGACCATGTCGGCGAGTTCGTCATGGGCGCGCGGATTGGATTCGAACAGCCGGTCGAGGGCGGTATTGATGTCATCCTCGGCGCCGTTTTTCAAGAGGCTGTCTACGGTTTCGGCCAGCCGGGCTTCCCAGTAGCCGTCTTCGAGCTTGCCGCCGGAGTCGGACAGGCCGGCGGCCAGACGCTGGAGTTCTGCGGCGTCGCGCGACAGACGGTCGCGTGCGCCGAAGCGGGTTCGTTTCATCGGGGATTCCAGAAAAGGCAAAGTCGGGATTTTACCAGCCGCTAAAATCCGGGGCATTGCCCTCAACGAAATTCCCGCCATGCTGATTCTCCTGTCCCCGGCCAAATCGCTTGATTTCCAGAGTCCGCCGCATATCGCCCAATACACGCAACCCGCTTTCCTGGAGCAGTCGGCCAGCCTGATCCGGCAGTTGCGCCGCCTGTCGCCGGCCGATATCGCCACGCTGATGACGCTTTCCGATGCCTTGGCGCGACTCAATTTCCATCGCTACGCCGACTGGCATTTGCCCTTTAGCCCGGATAACGCCAAGCAGGCCGCGCTCGCCTTCGACGGCGATGTCTACGACGGCCTGGATGCGCGCACGCTCTCTGCCGACGATCTCGCGTTCGCCCAGCGGCAGGTGCGCATTCTCTCCGGCCTGTACGGCATCCTGCGCCCGCTCGACCTGATGCAGCCCTATCGCCTGGAAATGGGAACCCAGCTCGCCAACGAGGCCGGCAAGGATCTTTACGCTTTCTGGGGCGAGCGTCTGCTGACGGCGATCAATGACGAACTGGCCGGCATGGCGCGGCCAGTGGTCGTCAATCTCGCGTCCGAGGAATATTTCAAGGCCGCCGTCGGGAAGAAAATCGCCGGCGCCGTGATCCAGCCGGTGTTCGAGGACTGGAAGAGCGGGCGCTACAAGATTGTCAGCTTCTACGCCAAGCGAGCGCGCGGCCTGATGACGCGCTACGCGGTGCAGAACCGCCTGCTCGAACCGGAAGGGTTGAAAAATTTCGCCGAGGAAGGCTATGCCTTCGCCCCCGACGCCTCGGATGCGACACGCTGGGTTTTCCGGCGGCGAGAGGCGTAGGCGCGATGGCGGCGGCGCGGATCGCGTCGTCATCGACCTCCGGCCGGAGGCATCAGCTCAACCGCCGCCTCGGCGGGCGAGAGAATGCGAAAGGCGAGCCGGGTGCGGCCCCGCAGGCGCAACAGCGCCTTGTCCTTGCTGACCAGAATGTCGGCATCGGCGCGCGCCGCCAGCTCAAGAAACTTCTGATCATCGGGATCCTGGCAGCGAGGCAGCGCGGGCGCTTCTGCGGCGGATACCGGGCGGGCCAGCGCGGCGTAGCGGGCGTAGTGCCCAGCGATCATTTCCGGCCTCAGCCCGAATTGCGGGTAGGCCAGCACACGACGCAGTTCATCGAGCGTGCGCTCATCGGCCAGGCATTCGGCGCGCCCCTCTTCCAACGCCCTCAGGATCGGCGCGGCATCGGCATCGCCCCAATGGAAAAGGCCGAGAACGACATTGGTATCGAGCACGAGGCGCAACATGGCGCGGATTAACTCGACGCCCACGGATTGAGCATCGCGACGCCAGCGGGCCGGAAATCGGCCACGTTGCGCGTGACGATACTCATGCCGTGCACCAGGGCCGTCGCCGCGATGAGGGCATCGCGCTCATCGTGCTTATCGGGTACGTGCAGCCGCGCGCAGCGCCTTGCCACGGCGGTATCGACGGGCAACGTTCGAGCGGAAAACTCCGGCAGGACGTGTTGCTCCAGCCACGCGCGCAGCATGGCGCCCTGAGCCGCGTCCTTGCGCTCGATCGACAAAACGCCGAGTTCCAACTCCATCAGGGTGATGACGGACACAAAAAGATCGGCGGCATCGACGCTCTCCGCCCACGCGGCGACGTTCGGATCAGCCTTGCCAGCCCGCACCTTTCGCAGCTCGGAGACCACGTTGGTATCAAGGAGGTACATCAGGAGAAATCAACCGGCCGAGTTTCGATCGTCATGCGCCCGGGCTCGAACTCGATGTCCGCAAGGCCCGGCATGGCCAAGGAATCGGCAATATTGCGCCGCTGCCTCGTCAGCCGCTGGTATTCCTCGATGCTCAACAGCACTTGAGCGGGCTTGCCGCGATCGGTGATGAATACGGGGCCGCTCCTGGTCGCCCTTTTCGCGCGGCCAACATCCTGATTCAGCTCCCGGCTGGATAGGGTCGTGATGCTCATGATGGCGCGTCCCGCTCGAATGAATAATGTAGTTATGTTGCTACAAACATCAGCGAGGTACAAGCGCTTTGACGCCACGGGAAAAATCCGGGAATGGCGTCATGCGGGTTCGCGCCTGCGCCCCAGGGCGGCTGGCGACAGCTCCTTTTGCCTGGAACGAGGCCCAAACCGGCGCGGATTATAATGCGCGCCTTCGCCCCGCCCTTTTTCGGAATCCCGCATGTCCCGCATTCTTCTCGCCCCGATGGAGGGCTTGGCCGACAGTTTGTTGCGCGGCGTGCTGACGGCCATCGGCGGTTACGACTGGGGCATTTGCGAATTCGTCCGCGTCTCCAATAGTCTCTTGCCGGTCAAGGCTTTCGAGCGCATCTGCCCGGAACTCATGAATGGCGGCAAGACCTTGGCCGGCACGCCGATGCGCGTGCAATTGCTCGGCTCCGACCCGCATCTGATGGCCGAGAACGCGCGCCGGCTGGCAGGGCTCCGCCCGGCCGGCATCGACCTCAATTTCGGTTGTCCTGCGCCGACCGTCAATCGCCATCGCGGCGGGGCGGCGCTTCTCGGCGAGCCGGAATTGCTGCACGCCATCGCCGCCGCCGTGCGCGCCGTGGTGCCGGCCGACATGCCATTCACCGCCAAGATGCGCCTTGGCATCAACGATGCCAGTCTGGCCATCGACAATGCCCAGGCGCTGGAAGCCGCCGGCATCGACGAGTTGATTGTGCATGGCCGGACCCGGGCCGATGGCTATCGGCCGCCGGCGCGCTGGGAATGGATAGACCGGGTGCGCGCCGCCGTGGCCGTGCCGCTGATCGCCAATGGCGAGGTGTGGAGCGTCGAGGACTTTCGCAATTGCCAGGCCGCCACCGGCTGCGCCGATATCATGATCGGACGCGGCGCGGTGGCCGATCCGCTGCTTGCCCGCCGCGCGCGCGGCGAGGCGGCCGATGATGGGGCGGGCGGCTGGGACGAGGTGGCGGCGGGCGTCGCCGCCTATTGGCTGAGCGTGCGGCAAAAGGTGGTTCCAGCGCATGCGGGCGGGCGCGTCAAACAGTGGCTGGCCCTGCTGCGCCGCCATTACCGCGAAGCCGAGCTCTTGTACCAGCGGCTGCGCCCGGTCAAGGCGGCGGCCGACATCGACCGGCTGCTCCTGGAGGCTGGCGTGCTGAGGAACTTGCCGGAAGCCATC
>CAZFHE010000256.1:0-3455 GCA_964518615.1 uncultured Dechloromonas sp.
CATTTAACCGACCAGCCCTGCTCGCCGCAGGCCGCCAGCGCCGCCTCGACAAGCGCCCGAGCGCCGCCGAAGAGGCGCAAACAGCCGCCGATTTCAAGCAGCAAGGCATCCGGCGGCGCGAGGCTCACGCTGGGCGTGAAACGCCCGGCGGCACAGGCAAGACCGGCCAGCGTTCGCGCCTCCCGCGCCGGGTCGCGCTCGAAGGCGCGCAGTCTTGGCGCAAGGCCCAGCGCCGTGGACAATTTTTGCCCCGGCATGACGCCAGCCGCCAGCGCGCCCGGATCGCAAGCCAGGATGCGGCCGCGCCCGACGACGGCGCTAGGCGATTGCCGCAGCGGCAGGGATTCCAGCGCGAACAGGGGAAAATGCAGAGCCAGCCACAACACGCGAATTCCTTCCCGGCCTTGCTCCGGCCAGCATCAGAGGCCGCGCCGCCGGTCGGCCGCGCCGCTTGATGATGCGTAGCGACAAAGCGCCGGCCGCGACATCGAGGACGATGCGCAAGGGGGCCGGCGACGGCGCTGCTATCGCCGCGACAGGCCGCCACAGCGCGACGAAAACCCGCCGCCCCTCGGCGGCCACCTGAAGCCGGCGCAAGGCGCGGGCATCGAAATCGCGCTCCGGCCAGGCCAGCACGCCGGCAAAACCGCTGCTGGCGATCAATTGCTCGCAGCACCAGGCGGCCTCAGCGCCTGCGCGGACGACGACCAGGCGATCCAGATCGAGGCCGGCGGCGGCGCAAGCCGGGCCGTAGGGCTGCCAGGGCGGCGACACCAGGGCCAGCCAGCCGCCGTCGGCGGATAGACGGGCCAGCGCCGGGAGCAAGAGGCTCATTTCGCCGATGCCCGCGTGCGCGGCCAAAAACTCGGTCAGCGCGCCGCAAGGCCAGCCGCCGCCCGGCAATTCGGCATCGAGTTCGGCATGACCGCTGGGAAGGGCGGGAGCCGGCAATCCGGCCAGCGCGTCGCCGCGCCAGACATCGCCGCGGGCCAGCACTTCGGCCAGCGCCAGCGGCGATGGCCTTGCGTTCATGAGGACTTGCCGACGGCTCCGCGAATCAGGCCGACAGCGACGCCCTCGATGGCGAATTCGACCTCGCCCGGATTAATGACAATGGGCGCGAAATCCGGATTCTCGGCGATCAGGAGAACCTGCCCCTGGCGGCTTTCCAGGCGCTTGACGGTGACTTCCTCATCGAGCCGGGCGACGACAATCTGGCCGTCGCGCGCCTGGTTGGTCTTATGCACGGCCAGCAGGTCGCCATCGAAAATACCGGCGTCTATCATCGACAGACCGCGAACCTTGAGCAAAAAATCGGCGCGCGGGCTGAACAGCCCGGCATCGAGGGCATAGCGGCCCTGCACATTCTCGACGGCCAGGATAGGCGAACCGGCGGCGACGCTGCCAATCAGCGGCAGGCCAAGTTGCTCGACCAAGCGGATGCCGCGCGCCGAGCCGGGTTCAAGGACAATGGCCCCCTTCTTGGCCAGCGCCTTCAGATGATCCTCGGCGGCATTGGGTGAAGCGAAGCCGAAAGCTTGGCAAATTTCCATGCGCGTCGGCGGCGCGCCCAGCATTTCCAGCGAATTTTTGATGAATTCGAGGATTTCCTGCTGACGGGGCGTGAATTTCATGAGGTGCTCCACCAAGAACTGATAGCTGTATTTTTATACAGCCGCCAACTTTTGGCAAGCCCGCTTCAACTCAGGGCAGCCGCATGAACGCCATCGTCATTGCGCCGACCTCGGACCCGGCAGCTGTTACCGGGCATCGAATCTGGATTTTTTGAGAGGCGCGGTGGATAGGAAATCGAAGGCGCGGCTAGAAACCTGCTTCCTTTTGGTGGCGGACGGCCAGAATCGTGACCACATCATCGCCAATACGGTAGCGAGCCACGTAGCCGCTATCCCCGAAGTCAATCAGCCAATCCCGAAATTCTGGAGGCATATCTTCCACAGGTCGCCCGATGTGCGGCTGCCGGGCCAGAATCTTGGCGCCGCCACGGATGGCCTTCACGGCCCGCCGTGCGGCATCGGCGTTCTTGGAAAAAAGGAAACGATACAGGCGCTGAACATCAAGCGCTGCCGCTGGCGTCCAAATCAGGTGTGGCATACAGGCAGTTCCGCATCCTCACCCGCTTCCAGTTTGGCAAGCCACGCATCGACCTCCTCGCCAGTCAGGTGCAAGCCTGTTCGCTGATATTCCTCCCAAGTACGTAACGCGTCTTGTCTGAATGCTTCACGCTTTTCCTCGCGTTCGACGTACTGCGCGATAGCCTCGTGCATGATCCAGTGGGACGAACGGCGACGGATTTCCGCTAGGTGCCGGACCCGGCCTTTCAGCTCATCATCAAGCTTGAGCGAAGTTGGTGATGCCATGATTCCGCCTCCAATAGTGACAGGTACTACCTTTCGCTAATCTACAAGCTCTCTGCTCGCCTGTCCATGTCTGCCCATAACTTCGTCTTGAAGGCAATCATCATGAAAAAGGGTTCAGACTAAACTTTATTTTCTCCAGGGTACGCACTCTCAAAATTTAAACCCCGCCGATTTTTCTTCGTCGAAATTCACGCGTCATGCGAGCATGGAAATACATAGAGAAAGGGGATGAAAAGGGGGGCGTCTTCACCCCCCCCAACGCACCGCCCTATGCAATGGCAAACGCATCAAACGCGACTACCCCGCCATTCAACTCAATTGAGCTTGTCCGGATGGCCGCAACACTGTTTGAATTTGCGTCCGCTGCCGCAGGGACAGGGGTCGTTTCGGCCGGATTTCGGTTCTTCGCGGCGGGTCGGCGCGGCGATGCCTGTTCGTTTGTTGCGCCAGAAGTTGTATAGCGATTGTGCGATCAAGGGCAGATTGTCCTGGATGTCGGCGACCAGCCGCGCTTCTTCGGCGGGCGAGAACCAGCGCTCGCCGCTCTTTTCGACGTCTTCCTTGAGCATGCCGTTGAGCAGGAACAGCGGTTCGAGCAATTCGGAGAGATCGTCGGCGTGCTTGCCGGCCAGCTCGTACCAGTCGCCGGCCAGGCCCGCGCCGAAAATGTAGGAATCGGCCCAGGCGGCGTAGTCGTATTCCTCGCAGGTTTCGTCAACCGGGTAGAGTACCGGGGAGACGGTTTCGTCGGCCAGGAACGCGGCGGCGATGTCGTTGTTCAGGCGCATCAGGAGTTCCAGGGTCTCGGCGACGCGCGGGTCGCCGGCTTTTTCGACGCCCTTGCCCAGCGCTTCTTGCAGCCAGACGCCGGGCGATACCGGCTCCGGCCCGCTGACGACGGCGCAGAGCATGGCCTGGATTTCATCCAGGCGCATGGCCTCGTCGCCGAATACATCGGCTTCAAGCAGCTCTTCCAGACGGTCGAGATCGTTTTCGGTCAGGGTGTTGGGGTTCATGTCGGATGTCCTGTGCGGCTTTGTGAATCTTTGTCGAGTATAGGGGTCGGATTCCGCGCCG
>CAZFHE010000257.1:0-1976 GCA_964518615.1 uncultured Dechloromonas sp.
AGCGTACAGCGGCACCTCAGCGCCCAGCGCCTTCAAGATGTTGATCTGGCGAGGCGTATTGTTGACATGATCGTCGCCGCGAATGACATGGGTGATGCCCATATCCCAGTCGTCCACGCAAACGCAGAAGTTATAGGTCGGGGTGCCGTCGGCGCGGGCGATGACCAGATCGTCCAGTTCGCCATTGGCGATCTCGATGCGCCCCTTGACCTGATCGTCCCAGGCGACGACGCCGTCCCGGGGATTCTTGAAACGGACCACTGGCGGCACATCGGCCGGCGTCGGCGGCAGGGTCTTGCCGGCCTCCGGACGCCAGCGGCCGTCGTAACGCGGCTTCTCCTTCTTCGCCTCCTGCTCGGCGCGCAGGACATCCAGTTCATCCTTGGTCGTGTAGCAATAATAAGCCGTGCCGTCGGCCAGCATCTGCCGGATCACTTCCTTATAACGATCCATGCGCTGCATCTGATAGAAGGGACCTTCGTCGTGCGTCAATTCCAGCCAGGCCATGCCATCGAGAATGGCCTGCACGGCCTCCGGCGTCGAGCGGGCGACATCGGTATCCTCGATGCGCAAAATGAAGCAACCGCCGTGACGACGGGCATAGGCCCAGGAAAACAACGCGGTGCGAGCGCCGCCGATATGCAGATAACCGGTGGGGCTGGGGGCAAAACGGGTACGAACGGACTTCATGGATGGCGCGATCCTGGCGAAAACAAAAGTTTGCTATTTTAGCCGAGCCGGGTTTGACCCGCGGTCCGCATTGTGTTCCAATACGCGCCTCGCAAACGGGCGGTTAGCTCAGCGGTAGAGCACTGCCTTCACACGGCAGGGGTCACTGGTTCGATCCCAGTACCGCCCACCATGCGACGATGACCGGAAACCCGCACAGATACTGAATGTGCGGGTTTTTTGTTTGTGGTGCTATCCGGTGCAGCGTATTGGCCGGTGTAATTTCCGGCGTAAATCAGGCAGCGCTTACCGCGAGGCGGTCGCACAGAATGCAGCCTGAATCGCTAGCGAGCATAGGGCGGCTCTACTCGACCCCGCCGCCGTTGCGATATAGAAATATTTTCTATATCATGCAGCATGAGCACGAAACAAAGATTCCGCAACAAATACAGGCTGGAACTGCGCGAGCGGGATCACCTGCCGCCGCACGTCCATCTGGTCGGCGGCGAGGTCAATGTGCGGATCAGCCTTGAAACCTTCGCCTGCCATGGCGCGTGCCCGCGCGATGTGCTTGATGAAGCGCTGGCGTGGATCAGGGCGCACCGTGACGAGCTGATGGAGGAATGGAGATTATGGCATCCGTGATGAAACGCCCGCGCCTCTCCCAGGTGCAAGCCTTGGCCGGCCACCGGCTGCGCCTGACGTTCGTTGATGGCAGCGTGGCTACCGTCGATTTCACGCCCTTCTTTGCCGAAAGCCCTGGTCTTGCGCCGCTGCGTGATCCGGCCCACTTCGCCAAGGCGTGCATCGGCGAGGATGGCGGCTGGACGGCTGAATGGCCCGAACTCGACATCCAGATCGGCGCTGACACGCTGTGGCTGGATGCGCAGGCGCAAAGCGCGCCGGACGAAAATACCCGCATTTTTGCCCAATGGCGCGCCCGGCACGGCCTGACCTTGGCGCAGGCAGCCCAGGCCTTGGGCATGACGACGCGCACAGTGAGCGCTTACGGCACGGGCGCGCGCCCGGTACCGCGCTATATCGCGCTGGCGGTCAAGGGCTGGGAGGCGGAAAAGGCGGCGCTATAACTGGCTTTAGGGCGACCCATCCCCATCCGCAAAATCGCCATCCTCGGGATCAAGGCAACTCGATTTCAGTCTCGGTGGCAAACCCGGGAGTAACAATCCCCGGCAAAGCCGAGGGCATTCGATTGTGAGCCGCTCAAAGCGGCTGGCCGGGGGCGCTAACGCGGCCCCGCCCTCTTGGCGCCACCGGCTCCGCGGCGGCGTGTTCGTTTGCACATCCAG
>CAZFHE010000258.1:0-5506 GCA_964518615.1 uncultured Dechloromonas sp.
CGTTCGGCCACCGTCTTGGCAACCTTGTCGCGGATATACAAGGGCGCGGCCAGCGCCGCGTCGATGCCATCGCCGCGCGCTACGCGCGGCGCGGCCAGCGCGGCGACCGCCGCCGCCGTTGGCAGGATGTCGGGCAGCAGCGGGATGCCGCCTGCTTCTAAGCGTTCGCGCAATAGCGGGTAGGCCGCCGGGGCGTTGCCGCAGGCTCGCCAGCCGCCGGCGTCGGGCAGCGGCAAGTCGGCTGGCGACAGTACGCCGATGTCTCCCTGCAAATGACAATCGCCCCCGGCCACCCGGTAGCGGCCCGCATAGACTTCGCCCATCCGGGCATCGAGCAGCGCCAGCGTCTCGCCATCGCCCGCCTGAAGGGCCATGGCTTCCAGACCGGTCACTGGCAACAGCGGCAGACCGGCCGCCACGGCCAGGCCCTGGGCCGCGCCGCAGGCGATGCGAAGCCCCGTGAAGGCGCCGGGGCCCGCGCCAA
The DNA here is from genome assembly GCA_964518615.1 of uncultured Dechloromonas sp. Taxonomy (GTDB): domain Bacteria; phylum Pseudomonadota; class Gammaproteobacteria; order Burkholderiales; family Rhodocyclaceae; genus Azonexus. The sequence goes on from CAZFHE010000258.1 coordinate 485, forward strand.
AGGCAATGGCATCGAGCGCGGCGAAGCCGACGCCGGCCTCATGGAGTAGTTCTCGGACCAGGGGCAGCAGGGTTTCCGAATGGGAGCGTCCGGCCGGACAGCGGCGCTCCAGCACGGCGCCGTCGCGCCAGAGGGCGCAGGATCCGAGTTCGGTCGAGGTTTCCAGGGCGAGAATCAGCATGGACCGGCATTTTACCGGAGGCCGTCAGCGATTCGCGCCTTGCCTCTCCGGTATCCGTAAAACGGCGCGCTCGCTCCGAATGGCCGGGGGCAATCACGCGATGGGGCCGAGTATGAACCGAATCCGCGCGCCTTCCGGCTCAGGGGCGATCAAATGCTGTGCCGATCCGATCACAAGGGCGGGGGGCCTTGCCGCATCCGCCTGCCGGGCCCGCCATCGGGGCGGGCGCGGTGCTCAAGCATTTCATCGCGCAGACGCTGGCGCTCCTCCGGGTCCATGTTGCGCCAGCGCCTCTCGCCATCGGCGCGCGGGCCTCGTTCCTGGCCCCAGTGTTCGCGCATCTGCCGGCGCATTTCGCGCCGCTCGTCCGGCGCGAGTTCCCGCGCTTCGCCTCGCCCTGGTCCGCGCATCGGGCCGTGGCCGCCCGCGTCGTGGGCGATGGCCGGCGCCGCGCCCAACAGGGCCAGCAACAGGTAGGGGAAAACGCGGGATTTCATGGCAAGACGCGGGGCAGCGGAGGGAAGGGTGGAAAGCATTGTCCGCCCGAGCCGGGGAGGCGGCAAAAAAGAGATGTAAGGATATGTTTCCCTCGGACAAGCGGCAATGTGTTGTTACCATTTGCGCTGGCGTTCCGGCCCTCCTCCATTACCCTTGGCGCATGAACGAAACCCTGCAAAATCTCCTGGTCGTCGATGACGACATCCGGCTGCGCGACCTCTTGACCCGCTACCTCGGCGAACAGGGTTTCGCGGTCAAGGCCGCCGCCGACGGCAAGCAGATGGACAAGCTCCGAGCCCGCGAGCATTTCCACCTGATCGTTCTCGACCTGATGCTGCCCGGCGAGGATGGCCTGTCCATCTGCCGCCGCCTGCGCGGCATTGGCGACCGGACGCCCATCATCATGCTGACGGCCAAGGGCGACGAGGTCGACCGCATCGTCGGCCTGGAAATGGGCGCTGACGACTACCTGCCCAAGCCCTTCAATCCGCGCGAACTGCTGGCCCGCATCCACGCGGTGTTGCGCCGCCAGGATCCACGGCCGCCGGGCGCGCCGGAAGACGCGGCTGAAATCGTTCGCTTCGGCAATATCGAGGTCGATCTGGCCGCCCGCGCGCTACGTCGCAATGGCGAAGCGCTGCCGCTCACCACCGGCGAATTCGCCGTGCTCAAGGTGTTGTTGCTGCATCCGCGCGAGCCGCTGTCGCGCGACAAGCTGATGACCCTGGCGCGGGGCCGCGAGCAGGGACCCTTCGATCGCGCCATCGACGTGCAGATTTCCCGCCTGCGAAAGCTGATCGAGAATGATCCGGCCCAGCCGCGCTATCTGCAAACCGTCTGGGGCTTTGGCTACGTCTTCATCCCGGATAGCGGCAAGCGCGAGACATGATGCCGCGCTCCCTCTTGGCGCGCATTTTCCTGCTGCTGGCGCTCTTGGTTCTCTTGACCACCGCTGTCTGGGTCAACCTGTTCCGCTACCTCAACGTCGAGCCGCGCGCCCGCGATACCGCGCAACTGGCGGCCTCGACCGTCAACCTGGTGCGCGCCTCGCTGCTCGCCGCGGCCACCGACAAACGGCCCCGCCTTTTTGAAGAACTGGGGTCGCGCGAGGGCATCCGCCTGCTGCCGGCCGAAGCCGACGACCGGCTGGCCCCCCTGCCCGACTCCCGCTTTCTCCGCCTGGTCCAGCAAGAATTGATCGGCAGCCTGGGGCCGCGCACCCGGGTCGCTTTTGAGGTCAATGACGAGCCGGGCTTCTGGATCAGCTTTCGGCTGGACGAGGGCGACGAGGACGAGTTCTGGCTGATCCTGCCGCGCGAGCAGGCGGCGCGCAACGTGGCCGGGCATCTGCTCGGCTGGGGGCTGCTGGCCGTGGTTCTGGCGCTCTTCGTCGCCTGGCTGATCGCCTCGCGCATCAGCCGCCCGCTGCGGGCAATGGCGGATGCCGCGGCCGCCGTCGGTCGCGGCCAGAGGCCGGAGCCGCTGGAGGCCAAGGGCGCCGAGGAAATGCGCCGTCTGGCCGGGGCATTCAACGCCATGGCCAGCAGCCTGGAGCGTCACGAAAAAGACCGCTCGGAAGTGCTGGCCGGCATCTCGCACGACCTGCGAACGCCGCTGACCCGCCTGCGTCTCGAAGCCGAGATGAGCATCGGCGACGACCATGCGCGCCAAGGGGTCATTGCCGATATCGAGGACATGGAGGCGGTGATTTCGCAATTCATGGATTACGCCCGCGACGAATCCGGCGAGAGCCCGGTTTCAACCGATCTGTCGGCGCTCCTGCGCGATATCATCGAGCGCAAGCGCGCCGCCGGCCAGCGGCTGCATCTGGTATCCGCCGATCTGCCCTCACTCGAATGCCGGCCGAAAGCGCTGCTGCGCGCCATCGCCAATCTGATCGACAATGCCGTCAAATACGGCGGGGGCGAGGTCTGGATGCAAGCAGCGCCCAGCGACGAGGCCGTGAGCATAGCCATCATCGACCGCGGCCCCGGCATTCCCCCCGCCGACGTCGAGCGCGTCAAGCGCCCCTTCACCCGACTCGAAGCCGCCCGGAGCGGCGCGGGCGGCACGGGCCTCGGTCTTGCCATCGTCGAGCGCATCGCCCGCCTGCACGGCGGGGGCCTCGACCTGCTGCCCAACCCGGACGGCGGCCTGATCGCCCGCCTGATTTTGCCGCGCGGGCGGTGAATCGGGTCAGGCGCGGGTTCGTCGCGCTACAAAACGATTCCCCCCCATACAAATCCGAATAGCACCGACAGGAAGATGGTGATGGTGCCGGGGATAAGGAAGGGGTGGTTGAATACGAATCTGCCGATGCGGGTGGAGCCGGTGTCATCCATTTCAACCGCCGCGAGCAGCGTTGGGTACGTGGGCAGAATGAACAGGGCGGATACCGCCGCGAAAGAGGCCACGAGGGTGACAGGCGTTGCGGCAAGGCTGATGGCCAGCGGCATCAGCGCCTTGGCGGTGGCGGCCTGCGAATAAAGGAGCATGGAGGCGAAAAAGAGCGCCAGAGAGAGTAGCCACGGGTAGCTTTGCAGGATGCTGCCGGCAAGCTGGTTGATTTCATCGGTATGCGCGCCCACGAAGCTTGTGCCGAGCCAGGCGACGCCGAGAACGCAGATGGAGGCGCTCATGCCGGATTTGAAGGTGGATGCGCTCAACACCTTGGAAGAGTCAATTTTGCAGAACAGGGTAATCAGTGTCGCCGCGGTGAGCATGAACACCATGATGGCGTTGTCGCGCGCGAGGATGATCTTGTCTGCCGGGATGATCCCCAGCTTGTCGCTGACCAGGGTCGCATAGCCCATGACCATGAGTATGGCCGCGAGGAATATCCAGACAGAACGCTTGGCGTGGGGAAGTATCGGGATATGGCTCGCGCCCCGCAGTTTTACCAGCCCGGACTGCAAGCGCTGCTGGTACACCTTGTCGTCCGCCAGTTCCTTGCCCAGATAGTTGGTGACAAATGACGTGACGATAACCGCCAGAAGCGTTGTCGGGATGCAAATCAGCAGGATTTGCAGGTAATCCACGCCCAGCGGCGCCATGACCGTGGAGAAAAAGACCACGGCTGCCGAGATGGGCGAGGCGGTAATCGCGACTTGCGATGCCACCACTGACATGGAAAGCGGTCTGGAAGGCCGGATACCCTGTTCTTTGGCCACTTCGGCAATGACAGGCAGCGTGGAAAACGCGGTATGGCCCGTTCCCGCCATGATCGTCATGAAGTAGGTCACCAGGGGCGCGAAGTAGGTGATGTGCCTTGGTTTTTTTCGCAGCAGCTTTTCTGCCGCGCTGACGAGATAATCGAGGCCGCCCGCCACCTGCATGGCTGCAATGGCTGCGATCACCGACATGATGATCAGGATCACATCAACAGGAATGCTTCCTGGTTCGACCCCCAGAAGCGCCAGGGCAAGAACGCCCATTCCGCCCGCGAAGCCGATGCCTATGCTTCCCATGCGAGCGCCCAGGATAATGGCCGCCAGAACAACCGCCAGTTCTAAAATCACCATGTCATCTCCCGTGTTGCGCGCCGCGCGGCAAGCTGGAAAGCTTATTCCTTATCCGTTTTTCTGTGCTGGTTTTGTGGCGCTAGAGCGGTTTTGATTCTTGTGTGGGCATACACAGACGTTCGCGCCCCTCCGGGCTGGCCGACGCGATGGCGCTCAGGCCGAGAGCGGAAATTCGGCCAGCGGGCGATAGACGGAACCCGCCGCCGATAGCTGCGAGGCGACCAGCACAAAGCGCGTGCAGGGCCATGCCGGCAGGCCGGTGCAGGGATGGCTGGCGACTTCGGCGGCGGAGGTGGCCGCTGGGAGTTTGCGCGCCAGGGTCAGGTGGGGCGCGAAGGCGCGTTGGCGTTCGGGCAGGGGCTGGCCGGCCGCAGCCAGGGCGCTGCCCAGTTCGGCGGCCAGGGTTTGAAGGGCGGGCGTTGGCGCGCAGCCCGCCCATAGCAGGCAGTTATGGCGCCAAAAGCCGAGCCGGTCGATTTGTAAATGGAAGGGCGGGGCGGCAACTTGGCGGGCGGCGGCGAGTAGCGCCGGCATGGCGTCGAAGGGGACATCGCCAAGAAAAGCCAGGGTCAGGTGCAGGGATTCGCGGCGGCTTGGCTGGCCGCCGAAGCGCCGGGTCGCGGCGGCGGCGATGCCGGAAAGGGCGGTCGCCAGTTCGGCCGGCGGCCACAGGGCGAAGAAGAGCCGCTGGCTGGCGGCCGGGCCGCCCTTGTCAGTCACCGCGCTCGACCAGCGCGACCGCCTGCGCCTCGATGGCTTCCTCGCGGCCCAGGTAGCCGAGTTGCTCGTTGGTCTTGCCCTTGATATTGACGCAGTCCTCGG
>CAZFHE010000259.1:0-2082 GCA_964518615.1 uncultured Dechloromonas sp.
GATGGCCGTCCCGGCATTTACACGGCGCTCGCCCAGGCCGCCGAAACCATGCGCCGCGGCGGCGGCGTCGGTTATGACTTTTCGTCCATCCGCCCGCAGGGGGCGCGGGTCAAGGGCACCCAGTCGCGCGCGTCCGGCCCCGTGTCTTACATGCGCGTTTTCGACCGCTCCTGCGAAACGGTGGAATCCGCAGGGGCCCGGCGTGGCGCGCAGATGGGCGTGTTGCGCTGCGACCATCCGGATATCGAGGATTTCATCCACGCCAAGGATCACGGCGATCTGACCAATTTCAATATTTCCATCGGCGTTACCGACGCTTTCATGGAGGCGGTGGATGCCGACGGCTTCGTCGAATTGACGCACCGCGCCGAGCCAAATGGCGATATGAAGGCCGATGGGGCCTACCAGCGCGACGACGGCGCCTGGGTTTATCGCAAGCTGCGCGCCCGCGATCTGTGGGATCAGGTGATGAAATCCACCTACGATCACGCCGAGCCGGGCATCTTGTTCCTCGACCGGATGAACAAGGACAACAATCTCAATTACTGCGAGGTGATCGAGGCCACCAATCCTTGCGCCGAGCAGCCGCTGCCGCCCTATGGCTGCTGCTGCCTGGGTTCGATCAATCTCACGCTGTTCGTGCGCGATGCCTTCTCCGACAAGGCCTCTTTCGATTTCGACGCCTTTGCCGACGTGGTCCGCGTCTCGACCCGCATGCTCGATAATGTGCTCGACACGACCCACTGGCCGCTCGAGCGCCAGGCTCAGGAAGCCGCCAACAAGCGCCGCGTTGGCCTGGGCTTCACCGGCCTGGGCGATGCGCTCGCCATGCTGCGCCTCAAGTACGACAAGCCGGAAGCCCGGGCCATGGCCGCGCGCATCAGCGAATTCATGCGCGACACCGCCTATCTGTATTCGGTCGAAATGGCGAAGGAGCGCGGCGCTTTCCCGCTCTTCAATGCCGAGCTCTATCTTTCTGGCGGCAATTTCGCCTCGCGCCTGCCCGCCGAGGTCAAGGCCGAGATTCGCCAGCATGGGCTACGCAATTCGCACCTGCTATCCATCGCGCCGACCGGCACCATTTCGCTGGCCTTCGCCGACAATGCCTCGAACGGCATCGAGCCGCCCTTCTCCTGGACTTACAGCCGCAAGAAGCGCATGCCGGACGGCACGATCAAGGAATATTCGGTCGAGGACTACGCCTGGCGTCTGTACAAGCACCAGGGCGGCGATGTCGCCAAGCTGCCGGAATATTTCGTCACGGCGCTCGAAATCTCCGCCAAGGCGCACGCCGACATGGTGGCCGCCGTCGCCCCCTATATCGACACCTCGATTTCCAAAACGGTGAACGTGCCGGCTGATTACCCCTACGAGGATTTCCAGGATCTCTACATGCAAGCCTGGAAGGCCGGCCTCAAGGGCTTGGCCACCTACCGCCCCAACAGCGTGCTCGGCGCGGTGCTCTCGGTCGAGCCGCCCAAGGAAGCCGCCGACGATGCCAAAGCGCCGCAGGATTTCGTCTCGGACGCCAACCGGCGGCTCTCCATCAAAAACCTGCCGGCCCCGGTGCTCGCCAGCCTGCGCTGGCCGGGCCGCCCCAATCTGCCGGAAGGCAATCTGTGCTGGACCTATATGGTCGACTCGCCCATCGGTAAATTCGCCCTCTTCGTCGGCCATGTCGAACCCGAAGGCCGCGCCTGGCCCTTCGAGGTCTGGGCCAACGGCCCGGCCGAGCCGCGCGGCCTGGGCGCCGTCGCCAAGACGCTGTCCATGGACATGCGCGCCAACGACCACGGCTGGCTGGAAATGAAACTCGATGCGCTCGCCAGAACGCCGGGCGATTCCTTCGACATGTCCATGCCGCCGCACGGCGAGCGTAAGCGCATGCCCTCCGTCGTCTCGGCCATGGCCCAGGTCATCCGCTGGCGCGTCGAGCAATTGGGCGCGCTCACCCACGACGGCCCGACCCCGGTCAAGGACGCCCTGTTCAGCAGCAAGGAACCCAAGACCGGCACCGACGGCACCCTGTCCTGGACCGTCGACATCAACAACGCCTCGACCGGCGAGGATTTCGTCCTCGGC
>CAZFHE010000260.1:0-5819 GCA_964518615.1 uncultured Dechloromonas sp.
GCGGCCGGTCGGGCGCGATGACGCTGATGGTGCGCGTGCCGATCACCGATGTTGGGCTGCCCGAATCGATGGGCGTGGTTGGGGGGCAGACCAATATCCAGAAGCTCAACGGCTCCATCGAAATTCGATCGGAACCGGGCAAGGGTTCGGTCATCATCATTTCCCTGCCGCTGACCCTGGCCATCCTGCCGGTCTTGCTGGTCTTGCTCGGGGATCAGCCCTTCGCGCTGCCGCTGTCGCTGGTGCGCGAAATCCTGCCCATCGAACAAGGCCGCATCCAGGAAGTCGGCGGCAAGGAGACCCTGGTCGTCCGCGGCGAGGTATTGCCGGTGATATCGCTGGCCCGTCTGCTCGGCTGGCCGCTCGAGCGCTATCCGGAGTACGGCGTCTTCATGCAGACCGCCGAGCGCAGTTTCATCCTGGCGGTGGATAGCTTTGCCGGTCGAGACGACGCGGTCATCAAGTCGCTTGAGGATTTCCGTCCGAAGGGCGTGGCTGGCGTCACGACGCTGTCCAATGGGCAGATCGTGCTGATTCTGGATATGAAGGAACTGCTGGCCGATCTCGGCCAACTCCCGGACATGGCGGCCGGCCTGCGGGCCCTGGCCGCCGCCTGAGCCCGCCCTTCCGGGTTCAGCGTCGCCAAGCGTGATTTGGGCGCCGAAGGCGCCCAAATCTTGTGGCGAGAACGCGCCGGGCTGATGCCCAGAGATACTCGCCGCCGCCTCTTGAACGCAAGTTCAACCCCCCGGATCGCCTTCCCGCCTGTTCATGTCAGATACCGGCTTCCATGAACTTGACGACGATGGGAAAGAACAGCACGACGAAGGTGCAGGGAAAAATGAAGGCGATGAGCGGGAAGAGCATCTTCACCGGCGCTTCCATGGAAAGCTTTTCTGCGCGCAGAAAGCCTTCGACCCGCTGCTGGTCGGCCTGCGCCCGTAACACAAGGCCCAGGCTCATGCCCAGCCGTTCGGCCTGTATGACCGAGGCCACAAAGTTCGTCACCGGCCCTTCGTTGATGCGCCGCGCCAGGGTGCGCAGGTCGAGTGGCCGCGCGTGCACCGTGCGGTCTTCGGCCTCCAGCGCTACCCAATCGATACGGTCCGGGTCTCCTTACAAGCCTTTGTGCTCCACCGTCGGCGTCTTGCGCGGGTCGCCGATGTTCAGGACGTTGCTCTGGTCGTGGAGGATGGGGTCGGACTTTACCTTCAGCGGGGAGGAACGCGGCAGCAGAATGCATTTTGCGTTTTCCCGGACCGGGCCTGACATGCGATCCCGATTTGCAATGGGGTAAATGGCACTTCCTTGTTGGCGGCAATCGCTTGCAGGGTAGCGTCGGAGGCGTTGCGGACCGCTTCTTCAACATAGGGGCCGAGGTCTGTTTTTGGCACGCCCTTCCTGTTCAGAAACGCCCGCAAGAGGTTCTGGTTCCGGTCACTGGCAATCGATTCGAACCGCGCCTGCGTAAGCGTGTAATCCGGGCGGCTGACGCAAATGGAGCGCACGCTGAAATCCGGATCGTTCGTGCATGCGTTCTGCTCGCTCTCGCCGAACAGCAATTCGGGCCGCCCTAAGGCGGCCTGACGGACAACGGGTGCGGGATCAGCCAGGGCACGCGCAGCTTGTCCGGGAGTGAGCGTGAAGCGCCGGTTGGATACCCACCAACTCCGGGTGCCAACACTGGCGCTCGTCAGGCTTGCCTCGATCTCTTCCGCCGTGGGAACGTAATTCTCGCTCCGCTGACGATACCAGAATGCGAGATTCTCGTTGGGGTGGTTGATGCCGTGCGCCACCTGTTCAACCGTCAAAGCAATATCGCGACGGCGCAATATGCCAATCCGCACCTCCGGATTCCTGTCCTGCAACATGCGTTCGATTTGCTGCGGCGTAAATTGAAGATGGCGCTTCATGGCGAAAGAGCGCCGCAAATCGTCGGAGCCGTATTCAAGCACCACATCCACGATCTCGCCGGTAATATCGGGCAGCATTTGCAATGCCCATAATGCTTTGCCATTCCCCTGCTCGCGCACCACGAATTCAAACGCCGCCGCCGCATCAGCTCCGCTGCCGCGCAGCCTCATCGCCAGGGCGAGGTCCGGGTTTTTTTTGAGGCGCTGCCGCTGTGCTTCAGACAACGATTCGAACCTTTCCCTGACGATTTCCGTGGCAGGCGCAGAACCCAGCATGGCATCAAGCTGGCGAGAATCCAGTTGAACATCCGCATTGGAAACTAGCGCACTGTTCGTACCGTAATCACGCAATGCCAGCAACGCCTCGACCTGTTCCGCATCAAGCCACCGATAGCGTGCAATCGTTTCGGCATAAGCCGGAATTGCTTTGGCAATGATGTTGTCCACCCATTCCTTGGGCTGTTTTTCACCCTTGCCCACGATCTCGGCCAGCCTGAAAACCGAAGGCACGCCAAAGCCCGCCATGGAAGTTTCGTCCGTCGTTTGTTCCTGGCGGCATAAGAGCGTAACGCCCTCTGTCCCCGCCTTGCCTTGCAGGGTATGCCTGCCTGGAGCAATAAAAAGCCGGGTCGTCTTTCCGGGGGTGATCCGCTCGCTGAAAATGCTGTCATCCGGGCCGCCTTTCGACTTGCCATCCGGTTGGAATTTATGCCCCAGGCTGTGTAGCTTGGCGACAAGCTGATCCGGGTTTGCGGCAGCACTCCAGCCGTTCCCCGTGACGCCCCCAGCACCCGCCAGCATGCTGACGTGATCGAAACGGACCCCCAATGCGTCAAAGCTGCCTACAAGGCTGCCGATATCCTCATTGGAAAGCGGACGGCTGCTCTGGAGGCGCTGTTTCTGTTTTTGTGCTTCAAAATACTCCAGCACAGCCCATAATTCGGTCTTTTCCGGAGAATCCGGCTGCTCTGCGATTGCCCAATCGCAGAGCAGAATCACAGTAACCGCACGTTCGATTTGCGCCGGGCCTGGCGCGAGTGAAGCCACTGCCTCCTGCCCCGCCCGCGCCCTGGCGGAACCTGCCGGGAATGCCAGGAACCCTGCTAATCCTGCCACCATGAGCGGTTTCAACAATTGCCGTGAGCTGATCATCATGAGAATTTCCAGAAATGTTTCCAATGTTTTCGGGCTTGCCCGCAACAGGTGTTGGGCGTCACGGGCAAAGCAGTGCCCGCACGGTTGCGGGCTAGCTTACTGGGGACGATCCGGACGGCATAGTACCGTAAAGCCGCCCGGGGTGATTTTTCCACCCAGGTCTTGCAGCCTGCCGTCAAGAATCAACACCGCCCTCGTGCCGGTTTCGGGTGCATGGCGACCTTCGAGTCCGGGGCCGATCGGAGTATTGACGGGATTGAACACATACCCCTGCCCGCGCAAAACCGCTTGCAGCGCCTGTTTGTCGCCCGATGCGCTCCAGGCGATGCCTGCGCCGCCCCCCATGAATCCGGCTATTTTGACCTCATCAAAATAAGTTCCCAGAACCTCGAATGCCCCCAGAGTATTTGTTCCATCGTAGGATTCATTGCTGCGCTCCCGCGAACCGGCGGCAGCGCGCTCCCAGTATGTTTTATGCAGATATTGGGTCACGTACCAGAATTCGCCATACCCCGGCAAGGCCGCATCCACCGGCCATTGACATAGAACGACCGCATTGACCGTGCGTTGAATCTGCGCTTCATCGGGTACGGGCGGTGGCCGCGGCGGAACTGGCCCCTGCGCATGCGCGGAAGCGGCCAGCAGCATGGAAACAGATACTGACGCCGCGCCACGGAGCAGCCGCCTGCCTTGCAATGTAATGGGGTTGGGTGATGTCATGTCGCTCTCCTTTGAGTCACCCCGCCATAAATGGCGAGGATTGCGCGAGACCCGTGTTCAAAAGTCCGTCTCGATCTTCTGTCCGGTGCGCCGGTCGATGTACCAGCCTTTGCGCACGGGTTTGCCATTGATGATTTCGGCTTCGCGGAAGTCGCCGCCGGCAAACGAGTGCACCGGGGGGAAATAGACAATATTGCCAAACTGGTCCCGCTTCTTCGGATCGAAGCCGGGCCGTCGCTCGATATCCCAACCGAACAGGGTGCCTTGGTCGCTCATGCGGAATTTCAGGCGAAGGTTGCCTTTCGGGTCGCGCTTGAGATCGTCGATGAGTTCCTGCGGAATGCGCGAACCGACCTCGATGATTTCGTCGCCGATGATCTTGCCGGTCTGGTGTCCGCCGATACCTGGCATGTTTCCCTCGCCCGAGGCGGAAGAATCTCGCCACAGAATCCGCACCCGTTCGGGCACGGGCTGCGATTGCACCGCCATGGTTCCGTTCCGCAGGGTCTGCCTCCCTTTACCATAGAACCGTTTTGCATACTCGGAGAAAAAATCGACGGCAATAAACGCCTGCCCTTTCATCGCATCGACCACCAGTTCGAAGCCGGGGCGGCCGAATTTCTTCAGCATGCGCTCGCGGCTTTCCAAATAGCGGGCCTGTTCGGGCGTCACGGGTTCGTCCGGCGGCAGCGGGACGCTGTGGCAGGCGGCCAGCAGGATACAGGCGGCGGTTCCCGCCAGAAAGTGTCGTCTGATCATGAGGGCGCTCCCGGATCAATTGAAATAGCCATGGTTCTTCAGCCATGCCAGATACTCCTGCATGTTCACCGTACCGGTCTTGTTGCCCAGGGTGCGCGGGTCGAGTGCCGTGCCCTTGCCCAACTGTTCGACGTCGCGCGGCGTCCAGGTGATGAATGTGTACGTGTCGGCATGGGTCATGCTGCCGTTGTCGAAGCCCATGGTGCGCTGGGTGGCGCCGGAAGTGGCGCCGCTCACTGTGCGGTCCTCGGCGAAGACCCAATTGATGAAGGGCGGATCGCCTGGCACGAGGACCTCGGGGACCAGGGTGCGCGGATCGCCCACGCGGATGACGTTGCTCTGGTCGTGGAGGATGGGGTTGGTTATGGAATCAAGGGACGGCACTTTAGAAGTATCCATCTTTACCCCTGCCAGCTTGGCCTGCTCCACCATCCAGTTCAGCGCCACGAAGGAGAGCTCGTTCTCGCCCTCGGCGTAGCCGCCGCCGATGTCGGCGTGGGCGCCGATGAAGCCCATCTCGATGCGAATCTGCCCCGGCTTGTTGCTGCCGGCCCCGATCGACTCCAGCGGAAAACCGCCCCAGTGCATGCTGTACTTCTGGGGATTGCGTTTGCTATAGGCGTCAAGGACCCCGGAACGGTGCTCGTTGAGGGCCACCGCCTGCGCCACGTAGGCGAATTGGCTCGGAATGCCGAGCTTGTAGTCGGTGCCGCTGAAGTTGGTGGACAACACGGTGTCGAACAGCCCCATGAAGCGGAAGTTGACCCATTGACATGCGGTTTCGCCATTTTCGTCGGTGTATTTGTAATAGGTCTTGCCGTCATACACGATCGAATTGGCGACGATGCGGTTGGCGAAGTCGCGCGCCTGCGCCGCGCCCCGGCTGAAGCCGATGATGTCGATGTCCATCATCTGGTCATCCGCGAAGTTTGTGGCTGCGTCCCGTATGTACAACATCATCCGGTCGATCCGCGCTGGCCCGGAATAATTGCCGCCCATGTCGTTGACGTAGATCGGATCGCCGGGCGTGAGGTAGTACAGCAGGGTATGCGAGGCATAGTCTTCCGGCCGGATATCGCCGTACTTATCATCGTGGTGCACGGTGCCGACGCCGCTGACGTAATATTTTTCGCTGTCATCGTAAGCGTAAGCATCCAAAAAACGTACCACGTTGGAGAGGCTGCTGTCTTTCATGGCCGGATCGCTGAGGTCATTGCTGTTGCCCGTCCCATCGAACGCAAACAGGATAAGCCCATCGGGATCGACGAAGCC
>CAZFHE010000261.1:0-8893 GCA_964518615.1 uncultured Dechloromonas sp.
GTCAATCTTCTTCTTGTGATGCTCGCCTGCAAACAGGTCAGCCTTGATGGCGCTACGTGGTTTCATCGGGAAAGGTCGTGGCAGAGTCAGGACGTCGTAATTTTACCAGCAGGCAGAAAACGGGGTTTTTCGAGGTGCCCCATTGCTTCTCCTTTACATAGTCGGACATCAGTTTGAGGGATGGGTTCGCTATGCGTGTTGGAGCGTGCTTGCATCAAGCATCGCTGGCATCTTCGTTTACGTGATCTATATTTTCAGTAGGCTTCGTGATGAAGGGGATTCCGATTTCGGCCAGAAAAGCAAACCAACAGCCAAACGCAATGAAACGGTTGCATTCGATGACATCAAGGTCACATGCGCCAAGCACGATGGAGAGCAAACGACTCTCCACTGGTCTGACTTGGTTGAGGTGTCCATCTTCACTTCGGATGGAGGGCCGTTTATGGATGATGTGCTTTGGGTTTTGTCGGGCGAAACTTCTGTGTGCCTTATTCCAAGCGAGGCTGAAGGGGCTAATAAACTCTTGGCGCACTTGCAAAAGTTGCCTGGCTTTAACAACGAGGCTGTAATTCAGGCCATGGGCAGCACGGCAAATGCAGTGTTTGTCTGTTGGAGCAAGTCAAATGAGATCAAACCATTGCGTTCAATCGCAGAAGTCCGGACTTGACCTGACAGCTCCGGTTATTTGGAGTTCCGGTTTGGGTCAGCATCGAATTAGTTTATGAAAATGCTTGAAAACAATTCGAAGCCCCCCCATAGCACGGAGCGAGGTATTTGAGCAGCCCGGTAAGGTTCCATCAGGATTCCGGGCTGCGCTTTATTCATCAAAAACCGCAACACTTCTTGTATTTTTTCCCGCTGCCGCAGGGACAGGGTTCGTTGCGACCCACCTTGTAGCCAAAAGGATTTATTCGAACACTGGCTTTCTCAGGCATCGGCTTTTCATTGAAACAAGCCCAGTTGCTTAAATAATTCACAGCGTCCTGAACAAACAAGCAGCTTCTGTCTTTTTTCAAAGCCTGTTTTGCTGCTTCTTCATCAATTCCAAAAAGGCCGCGCCGAACACCAGACAGGGTTGTCCATAGCTCATCGACAAGACCGTCCTTATAAAGCGCTTCTATTGCAGGCAAGGCTTCATGCATCCCGGCTTTTTCGCAATCAATAATTGCGCCCGCCAAAAACATTGGGTCTTCATGACATGTTTTCAGGATATGGTGCAAATATGCAAAATAGTCGTTGCGACTGTACGCATCTTCTGTGTAAAGAACCTGAAGCGCGCTCAGCGCCGCCAATCTTTGAAAGGTATCCAGCTTCTCATTCTCGACGACGGTTTTCATACGCGGAATATCGTCTGGAGTTGCCACAGATGCGAGGATCGAGCCAAAGGATTCAGTGAGCGAATCTCCCAGCCAATAATCAGCGAGGCTGCTATCAAATTCCAGATATTGAATCAAACAAGGGAAGGCCTCGCGGACTTTGAATTCCGCCAACAAGAACATGGAGAAAAAATGTCCGTTGTAATTTTCCGGCAGGCTGTCCTTGTCATTGACGACAATCGCCCCGGCATACTCAAGAAGAACAGGAATGGCCTCGTCTCTATGCTCTCTGATGCAAAGAAATTCTTCCTCTGGAAATTTGTTGGAAAAAAACCGGATGTTTTCAAGCGCCTGCTGAATGTTCATGATCTGTCTTTCGTTGGCATGTCTTGGCCATTGCCACGGCATCCCTGTAGAGGCGAGCGAGAGGGCAATAAGCGTAGCGCATTGCGCCTTTCAACCACAAATTGCAATTCCTGGCGTTTGAGCAGGCCGCAATCCTGATGCGCCCCCCGCCCGCTGGACACCCAACCACTATGCGCGTGGGCGCCGGTTAGCATAAACGCAAGGAGGCTCAAGCCCCTGTCAGTAGTGGTAGCGAAGCTGCGCGATGAGCAGTGCGTCTTCGCCCTCCAGCTTGTACACCATGCGGTGTTCCTCGGTGATGCGCCGTGACCAGAAGCCAGACAACGCATGTTTCAGTGCTTCGGGTTTGCCAATCCCCGAGAAGGGATCACGCTTTGTGGCCTCAATCAGTTCGTTGATGCGCTTGACCATCCGCTTGTCTTCTGCCTGCCAGTACAAATAGTCGTCCCAGGCTTCCTCGGCAAAGATGAGCCTCATTCCGAGAGTTCCCGCTCCTTGCCCTTACCCTTGCTCAGCGCGTCCACAGCACTGAGCAAACGTTTAGCGTTTTCCGGGCTACGCAATAGGTAGGCGGTTTCCTCAAGCGCCTTGTAGTCATCCAGCGACATCATGACCACGGACGGTTGGCCGTTGCGCGTAATGATCAAGGCTTCGTGATCCTGACAAACCCGGGCCATTGTGGTCGCCAGATTGGCGCGGGCTGTGGTGTAGGTGATGGCGTCCATGGCAAATACTCCTGCTCCGGTTTGTGATGTACGTATTATTGTACATGTGCATAGCAACTCTTGTAGTGTTCTTCCTCATCAGGGCGAGCTTCATTTCCGTCGCTGCCGTGCCTTGGGGGTCGGCTTCGATTTCTTTCAAGCATTCCCGCCCCCCTCCTCACTCCCGCACCGCACAAATCGCCTGCCGCATGGCCGGCTTTGGCTCTTCGACATAGCCTTCGGTAAAGGCGATCTCGCTTAGGCCAGCGGCGGCGGTCACGGCGCGCAGTTCGCCGGGGCGGAGCAGGAAATCGGGATGGGCTGGTTTGCCGTAGGCGGCGTTGCCTTCCATGAAGGTTTCGTAAATCAACACGCCGCCCGGTGAGAGCAGGGCCAGCAGATCGGGCAGGCGGGGCCGCCACAGGTAGTTGGTGACGACAATGCCGGCGAACGCTTGGCCGGACAGCGGCCAGGTTTCTCCTTCGAGATCCAGGCAGGCGGTGCGGATGCCGGCGACGCCGGCTAGCGCGGCGAGCGCCGAGGCATTGCGGTCCACCGCCAGCACCGGCCAGCCGCTGGCGGCCAGCAGGCGGCTGTGGCGGCCTTGGCCGCAGGCCAGATCGAGCACCCGGCGGCCGGCCGGCAAGCGGGTGGCATGGGCTTCGACCCAGGGCGAAGGCGCTAGCCTGTTGGCTTGTTCTATCGCGTTGGCAGTCATGGCGGATGGCGTGGCGGTTTTTGAGGACGGCAGGGGAAGATATCAGCAGGCAGTCCGGGCCGGCCAGCGCCGCTTGGCGACCGACGGAAGAGCCAGCCGCCGATGATGGAAATCCGCCTCAAAACGGCGCTCGATATTGCATCGCAAGCGTGATCCACGACACGCTTTCCGGGGGGCTTCCGTGATAAAATTGTGCGCTGCACAATCGCCCATGCCGCCGAGGATACCGCCATGCTGGAACAGCACTATCTCACCACCTTA
The DNA here is from genome assembly GCA_964518615.1 of uncultured Dechloromonas sp. Classification (GTDB taxonomy): domain Bacteria; phylum Pseudomonadota; class Gammaproteobacteria; order Burkholderiales; family Rhodocyclaceae; genus Azonexus. The sequence goes on from CAZFHE010000261.1 coordinate 3,366, forward strand.
TTCGAGCCGAAATCGGTCGCCGTGATTGGCGCTTCCGACCGGGAGAACTCGGTTGGCGGCGTCATTTTCAAGAACATTCTCGGCTCGGGCTACAAGGGCCGGTTGTACGCCATCAATCACAAGCACGAGACGATACAGGGCCAGCCTGCCTGGAAGTCGATCGAGGAAATCGGCGCCCGCGTCGAGATGGCGGTGATCGCCACCCGCCCACAGACCGTGCCGCAACTCATCGAGCAGTGCGGGCGCAGCGGCGTGCGCAATGTCATCGTTATCGCCTCCGGCTTTTCCGAGGCGGGCCATGTCGGCGCGGCCCTGGAGCGCAAGATGCTCGAAATCGCCCGTTCCTACAACGTGCGCGTCCTCGGCCCCAATTGTCTTGGCGTCATTCGCCCCGAGCTTGGCTTGAATGCCACTTTTACCCGCATCAATGTCGCCCCGGGCAATCTCGCGCTGATTTCGCAATCCGGCGCCATGTGCTCGGCCATGCTCGACTGGGCCAAGGCGAATCAGGTCGGCTTTTCCTCGGTGATTTCGCTGGGCATGACCACCGACGTCGATTTTGGCGAAATCCTCGATTACCTGGTCTATGACAGCCGCACCCACTACATCCTGATGTATGTCGAGGGCATCCGCCAGGCGCGGCGTTTCATGAGCGCCTTGCGCTCGGCGGCGCGCATCAAGCCCATCATCCTGCTCAAGGCGGGCCGTCACGAGGCCGGCTCGCAGGCGGCCACCACGCATTCGGGCATGGCCGCCATTTCCGACACCGTTTTCGACGCCGCCGTGCGCCGCGCCGGCGTGGTCCGCGTGCAGAACGTGGGCCAGTTGTTCTACGCCGCCAAGGCGCTGGCGTCCAAATTCCGCCCGCGGGGCAACCGGCTGGCCATCATCACCAATGGCGGCGGCCCCGGCGCCATGGCCGCCGACCGCGCCGGCGACCTTGGCATTCCGCTGGCCGAACTGAGCAGCGAGACCATGGCTGCGCTCAACAAGACGCTGCCGCCGAACTGGTCGCATAACAACCCGATCGACATCGGCGGGGATGCCACGCCCGAGCGCTATCGCGAAACCATCCTGGCCGTCACCGACGATCCCAATGTCGACAGCACGCTGGTGATGCTGTCGCCGCAAGCGATGACCGATCCGATGGGCGTCGCCAAGGCCATCATCGAGGTGGTCGATAAGCTCAAGCGCTCGCTGATCTGCTGCTGGATGGGCGAGGATCAGGTCGTCGAGGCGCGCAAGCTCCTGGAGGATTCCGGCATTCCGGCTTTCCGCATGCCGGAGACCGCGATCGAGTTGTTCCACAACATCTCCAAGTATTACCGCAACCAGCACCTGCTGTTGCAGACGCCGGAACCGACCCGCCAGCATGGCCGCCCCGAGACCGAAGGGGCCAAGATGCTGATCGAGGCCCTGCTTGCCGAGCGGCGCAAGGTGCTGTCGGAAATGGAGTCGAAAGCCATTTTGCGCGCCTTCAAGGTGCCGGTGGCGCAGACCATGGTCGCCCGCACCGCGACCGAGGCCCTGCTGCTGGCCGAGCAGATCGGCTTCCCGATCGCCATGAAGGTCGATTCGCCCGATCTGACGCACAAGTCGGACGCCGGCGGGGTGCGCCTGAATATCCAGAACGCGCCGGCGGTGCGCAATGCCTATCACGACATTATCGACACCGTGCAAAAGCGCCACCCGACAGCCAAGATCAACGGCATTTCGATCGAGCCCTTCCTGTCCCGGCCCAACGGCCGCGAACTGATGGTCGGCGTTTTCCGCGACCCGATTTTCGGGCCGGTGATTACCTTTGGCGCGGGCGGCTTCGATGTCGAGATTTTCAGCGACCGCTCGGTCGCGCTGCCGCCCCTGAACAAGTTCCTGGCCAAAGACCTGATCGATTCCACGCGCGCTTCGAAAATCCTCGGCCAGTTCCACAACATGCCGCCGGTCGATCGCGACGCGCTCAAGGAAGTGCTGCTGTGCATTTCCGAAATGGTCTGCGAATTGCCGTGGCTGATGGAACTCGATCTCAATCCGCTGATCGTCGATGAAGAGGGCGCCATCGCCGCCGACGCGCGCATGGTCATCGACCACGCCGCCGGGGCCAGCGGCGACCGCTACGCCCACATGGCCATCTACCCCTATCCGGTGCACCTGATCCAGGAATGGCAGATGAATGACGGCAAGGTCGTCACCATCCGCCCCATCCGGCCGGAAGACGCCGATCTCGAACAGGAATTCGTCAAATCCATGTCCGACGAATCGCGCTATTACCGCTTCATGGACACCCTGCGCGAGCTGACCCAGACCATGCTGGTGCGCTTCACGCAAATCGACTACGACCGGGAAATGGCGCTGGTGGCGATGATTACCGACGATGAAGGCAAGGAAAAGCAAATCGGCGTCGGCCGCTACGTCGTCAATCCGGATGGCGAATCGGTCGAATTCGCGCTGGCCGTCGGCGACGACTGGCAGAAATGCGGCGTCGGCCGCAAGCTGATGACGGCGCTGATCGACTGCGCCCGGATGAAAGGCTACCGCGCCATCGTCGGCGACGTGCTGTCCAACAACAGCAAGATGTTCCGCCTGATGACGAGCCTGGGCTTCACCATCCACCCGCACCCCGAGGACACCTCCGTCAAGCGCGTGGTCAAGCCCCTGACGGGCGCCTGAGCGCAGGCCCGCCCGGGCAAGAGTCCGGGCCACAAAAAAGCCGGTCGAATGACCGGCTTTTTATCAGGGCGAATCTGGCGCCAAGCGCTGCTAAGGCTTACTCGCCGTAAAAATTGACATCGTAGGGATAAGGCTTTTGCGCAACAGTCGATTCGGCATGGCGCGCCGCCTCGTCCATCGTCAGCTTCTTGTCCCACCACAGGGCGCGGCCGGCCTTCTGGTCGGCGCTCCATTGCGGATTTTTCTCCAGCAGCTCGTCCATCCACGTCTGGTGATCGGACACATAGCTCGAATTGACCTGGCCCATGGGCTCCATACTCCGCACAATCAAGACGCGCGATTCTAGCACGTTAGTGAATGACGATGGGGCGAGCGCTGCCCGCGCAGTAGTTATCGAGAAAGGCGTCGATGGTCGCGAAATCGCGCTCGGTTTCCGGGATTTCTTCCATCGCCCGATAGAAATGGCGAGCCGACGGCCCTTGCAGGAACAGGGTCCGCATTCCGTCCTTGTCGAACAACTCGAAGCCCTGCTGCGCCGGGTAGGCCAGGATCCAGAAATGCTCGCTGCTGTAGATGACGTTCATGGCGGACCTCCGAAAATCACATTGCCCTCAAGCCTGTTTACGACCCATCCGCATCGTTCTAAAGCCCCCTGGCGGCCTATCGCCGACAAACGCTCGGGCCGGCTCGCCATCGAAGCCGGGCAATAAACGCCGGGCAGATCGCAATGCGCTTTGCGCCGGCCAAACCACAACCGGCGCTTGAGCCCATATTGCGCTTGCCAGCGATGCCTTCCCGTGAGGAATTGCACGAAAAAGCATCAAGCTCACCGCTTTTTACCGCCATTCGTGGCATTTTTTACGGAACCGGAGTGCGGGATGCTTCTGGAAGGGGATTCAAGCTCTACTCCCGCATCTTGGGTCATGGAAATCGCCTGAACGTCCTGCCAAACCTTGGCACATGAGTTGCGACGCTTTTCGGGCCCCATGTGGAGCGCCGAGCAACGCAGACGGGCCGGGGGAAGTCGGCTGGCGTCTTTTCATTAGCCAGCCGCCCGGCCCGTCGAGTCGGAGAGGGCAGTCGGCGCAGCCGACCGCGTAACCTGGGGTGGCCTTTGGCTACTTTTTCTTGGCCAAACAAGAAAAGGTACGCCCGCGCGTCAGGCGCGGAAAATAGCGCTTGAGAAAGGCAAAGACTCTGCCCCTCGGAGCGCGCTCCTGGGGCAAGCGGACGTTTTTTTGCGTATAGTCCTTTATTCCCCAACCCAGTAATCACAGCGATGGAATCCCTCCGCATTCGCGGCGCGCGCACCCACAATCTGAAAAATATCAATCTCGATCTGCCGCGCGACCAATTGATCGTCATTACCGGACTATCCGGTTCCGGCAAGTCCTCGCTGGCTTTCGACACTTTGTACGCCGAAGGCCAGCGCCGTTATGTCGAATCGCTGTCGGCATACGCCCGGCAGTTTTTGCAATTGATGGAAAAGCCCGATGTCGATCTGATCGAGGGGCTGTCTCCGGCCATTTCCATCGAGCAGAAGGCGACCAGCCACAATCCGCGCTCGACGGTGGGCACCGTGACCGAAATTCACGATTACCTGCGCCTGCTCTACGCCCGCGCCGGTACGCCGTATTGCCCGGAGCACGATGAGGCGCTGGAAGCCCAGACCGTGTCGCAAATGGTCGATCATGCGCTGGCCTTGCCGGCGGAAACGCGGCTGATGATCCTCTCGCCGGTGGTCGCCAATCGCAAGGGCGAGCAGCTCGACCTATTCACCGAACTGCGCGCCCAGGGCTTCGCCCGGGTGCGCGTCGATGGCGTGGTCCATGAGATTGATGCCGTGCCGAAATTGGCGAAATCGCAAAAGCACAGCGTCGATGTCGTCATCGACCGGCTCAAGGTGCGCGAGGACATGCGCCAGCGCCTGGCCGAATCCTTCGAGACGGCGCTGCGTCATGCCGATGGCCGGGCCATCGCGCTGGAGATGGATTCCGGCCGCGAGCACCTGTTTTCGGCCAAGTTCGCCTGCCCGGTCTGCTCCTACGCCTTGCAGGAACTGGAACCGCGCCTCTTTTCCTTCAACAATCCGATGGGGGCCTGTCCGAAGTGCGATGGGCTCGGGGTGATCCAGTTTTTCGATCCGAAGCGAGTGGTCACCAACCCGGCCGCCTCGCTGGGGGCTGGTGCCATTCGCGGCTGGGACCGGAAAAATCAGTTCTATTTCCAGATTATCGAATCCCTGGCCGAGCATTACGCTTTTTCGGTGGAGACGCCTTTTGAGGACTTGCCCGAGGACATCCGCCAGGTCATTCTCTATGGCTCCGGCAAGGTGGCCATCCATTTCCGCTACGCCAACGAAAAAGGCACGCGCTTTGACCGCAGCCATACCTTCGAGGGCATCATTCCCAATCTGGAACGGCGCTATCGCGGCAGCGATTCCAACGCCGTGCGCGAGGAACTTTCCAAATACATCAGCAATTCGAGCTGCCCGCATTGCGCCGGCACGCGCTTACGCGTCGAGGCCCGCCATGTGCGCGTCGGCAAGCTGACCCTGCACGAAATCAACCGCCTGGCGCTCAACGATGCGCGCAATTATTTCAATTGCCTGCAATTGCCCGGCCACAAGGCGCAGATCGCCGACAAGATCTTGAAGGAAATCACCGCTCGCCTGACTTTCCTGATCGACGTGGGCCTCGACTACCTGTGCCTGGAACGCTCGGCGGAGACCCTCTCGGGCGGCGAAGCGCAGCGCATCCGGCTGGCCTCGCAAATCGGCTCGGGCCTCACCGGCGTCATGTACGTGCTCGACGAGCCGTCGATTGGCCTGCATCAGCGCGACAACGACCGGCTCATCGGCA
>CAZFHE010000262.1:0-4098 GCA_964518615.1 uncultured Dechloromonas sp.
CGCGCCAGGCTTTGTAGCCGCCGTCGAGTTGGCCGGCCGGCCAGCCGATGGCGCGGAAAATGGTGGTCATCGAGCCGCTGCGGTCGCCGCCGCGCCAGCAGTAGATCAGCGGCTTCCAGTGTTTGGGGCGGTCGAGGAAGCGCTCGCGCAGGTGGCGGGCGATGTTCTCGGCGACCAGGGCTGCGCCGAGTTTTTTGGCCTCAAAGGGCGAAATCTGCTTGTACAGCGCGCCGATCTCGGCGCGCTGGGCGTCATCCAGAACAGGGAGGTTGCAGGCGCCGGGAATGTGATCCTCGGCGAATTCGGCCGGCGAGCGGACGTCGATAATCTCGTCGAAGCTGGCGAGATCGGCCACTGTGGGGCGTTTGGGCTTCATTCGGCTATTTTAGCAAGGGGGCGAGGGCGGCCCAGACGTGTTCGAGGATCAGCGGCTGGGCGGCGGCGGTCGGGTGCAGATTGTCGGGCAGAAAGAGTTCCGGCCGGCGGGCCACGGGTTCGAGCAGAAAGGGCAGGAAGGCGATTTTTTGCGCCCGGGCGAGGTCGGCGAAACTGGATTCAAATTCATCGGCATAGGGGCCGTAATTGGGGGGCAGGCGCATGCCGGCCAGCAAGACGCGCGCGCCCGCTTGTTGCGATGCCGTGATCATGGCTTCGAGATTGCCGCGCATCTGGCCGAGCGCCAGGCCGCGCAGGCCGTCGTTAGCGCCCAGCGCGATGACGACGAGCGCCGGCTGGTGGGCCTTTAGCGCTGGCGCGAGGCGGGAACGGCCGCCAGCCGTGGTTTCGCCGGAGATGGAAATGTTGACGACGCTATAATCGAGACGCCGCTCGGCCAGCCGCACGGCCAAGAGCGACGGCCAGGCCTCTTCCGGGCGCAGGCCGTAACCGGCCGACAGGGAGTCGCCAACGACGAGTATGGGTTTCGCGGCCAGCGCGACAGGCGTGGCGAACGGGGCGGCGAACAGCAGGGCAATCATCAGAAGGAAGGGCCGCATGGCAGATGAACCGGTAGTGGAGGTGGCAAAACTGGGCAAGCGGGTCGATAACGGCGGCGAGCCGCTGACCATCCTGCGCGATATTACCTTCTCCGTCGCCGCCGGCGAGACGGTGGCCATTGTCGGCGCGTCCGGTTCCGGCAAATCGACCTTGCTCGGCCTCCTGGCCGGGCTCGACCTGCCCAGTAGCGGCGAGGTTCGCTTGGATGGCATGGCGCTCGCCGATCTCGACGAGGATGCCCGGGCGGCGCTGAGGGGCCGCCTGCTCGGTTTCGTCTTTCAATCCTTTCAATTGCTGCCCGCGCTGACGGCGCTTGAAAACGTCATGCTGCCGCTCGAACTGGCCGGGGCCAAGAAGGCCGGCGACATCGCCCGCGACTGGCTGCGGCGGGTTGGCCTCGAGGAGCGTCTGCGGCATTACCCGAAGCATCTTTCCGGCGGCGAACAGCAGCGCGTGGCCCTGGCCCGCGCCTTCGCCCCGGCCCCGCGCCTGGTGCTGGCCGACGAGCCGACCGGCAATCTCGACGCCGTGACCGGCCAACAGATCATCGAGCTGATGTTCGAGTTGAACGCCAAAGAGGGCACGACGCTGATCCTGGTCACTCACGACGAAGCCATCGCCGCCCGCTGCGGGCGGGTACTGCGCATCCAGGCCGGGGAGTTGGCAAATGGGCTGGCCGGGTAGAGCGGTCGACTTAGAGCGGTTTCAATTCAATTCTTAACGTAACTGTTGCCTGAGGCTTGTAGGTTGGAGGTGAGCGTAGCGAACCCCAACGAGCATGAGGCCATAGGGCAGCCGATGTTGGGGTTCGCCTACGGCTCACCGCCAACCTACTCCCAAGCGATTACGCGCTTCTGCATGTAAGCAAATGAATCAAAATTGCTCTAAGGCCCGAGATATTCGCTGCCTGGGGCTGTCGATTTGAGCGCCTTCACATCATATCGGTCAGCGCCAGGCGGGCGGCGCGTTGGCCGCTGCGGACGGCCCCTTCCAGGGTGGCCGGATAGTCGGCCCAGGTGTAATCCCCGGCGAGAAATAGACGCGGGGCCAGGGTGGCCGGCGGGCGGGGCAGGTTTGGCCGGGCGCTGAAGGTTGCCCGCTTTTCGCGAATCACCTGCCGCCAGTTGGGCTTTACGCCCAGATCGAGTTCTTCGGCCAGCCCTTCTGCCAGGTTGTCGTCGTCGACATCCTCCCATGCGCCGTGGCCGCTCAGCACGCAGGCGAGGAGGCCGTCGCCCCGGTCGACCACCCATTGCCCATGGAAGCCACAAAGGCCCAGCAGCGGGAAGGGCAGGCGGATGCTTGGCGGGTATTGCAGATAGACGGTGGCGATGGGCTGGTATTCGAGATTCCCGGCCAAGGCTGGCCACAGGCGGCCCGCGTGCTGCGGCGCGGTGGCGAGGATGGCGCCGGCGTAAGGCTCGCCATCGACGACGACCGACTCATGGCCGGCCTTGAGGGCGCGCACGCGGGTGCGGCAGCGCAATGTCGCGCCGTGGGCGAGCAGCCAGTCGGCGGCGGGCTCAGTCAGCAGGCGGCCAAAGTCGCAGCGCGGCAGCAGCAGGTCGGTGTCGGCGCGCCGCGCGCTGCCCAGGCTGTCCTGCAGCACGTTGGCGAATAATTGGGCGGAGGCATCCATGGCCGGCGTGTTGAGCGCCGCGAGGCAGAGCGGCTCCCACAGGCGGCGGCGCAGGCGGCCGGTCTGGCCAGCGGCGTCCAGCCATTGGGCGAGACTGCAATCGCCGGGAAGACGAAATCCTTGATTCTTCAAGCCCTGCATCCAGCGCGCGGTCCGAAACTTTTCTCCCCAGCCGAGACCACGGGCGGCGAGCAGCCCCCAGGCGAGGTTGAGCGGCGCGGGCAGGCGCGGCAGGGCGAGGCGGAAACCGGCCTTGTCCACAATTTGCAGCGGATGGCGGGCGAGCAGCCGGTCGGGATCGGCGCCGACTTTTCGCATCAGCGCCAAGCTGTCGCGGTAAGCGCCGAGCAGGATGTGCTGGCCGTTGTCGAGGCGGCGGCCTTCGATCTCGATGGCGCGGGCGCGACCGCCGAGAACGCGGCCCGCCTCGTACAGGGTGACGGCAGCGCCCGCGGCGGTCAGCTCGACGGCGGCGGCGATGCCGGCCCAGCCGCCGCCGATGACGGCGATGCGCGGGCCGTTTTGCCGCGCAGTCAACTCAATAGCCAGGTTTTGGCCGCCAGCCACAGTTTGCGCACCGGGGTCAGCGCGATGCGCTGGTGCAGCACCTGGAAATGCTCGTCGCGAATTTCGTCGAGCAGGGTGCGGTAAATGGCCGCCATGATGAGGCCGGGCCGCTGATTCTTGCGGTCGACGGGCGGCAGTTCGGCCAGAGCTTGGGCGTAGTACTGCTGCGCCCGGTCGTACTGAAAGCGCATCAGCGCGCTGAAATTATCCGAATACCGGCCATTGAGAATGTCGGCGGCCGGCACATTGAATTGCTTCAATTCATCCATCGGGATGTAGATGCGGCCGCGCCGCGCGTCCTCGCCGATGTCGCGGATGATGTTGGTGAGCTGAAAGGCCATGCCCAGATCGTGCGCGTATTTTTGCGTCCGCCTATCCTGCTGGCCGAAAATTTCGGCGGCCAAGAGGCCGACCACGCTGGCGACGCGGTAGCAGTACAGCGATAGTCCCTTGAAATCGAGATAGCGCGACTGCTGCAAATCCATCTCCATGCCGTCGATGATTTCCAGCAACTGCTCGGTCGGCAGATTGAATTGCCGGCCAGCGGCCTGCAACGCCTGACCGACCGGATGCTGCGGCTGGCCGCTGGCGATCCGGCCGACCTCTTGGCGCCACCAGGCGAGCTTGGTCGAGGCGATGGACAGATCGTGGCACTCGTCGACGACATCATCGACCTCGCGACAAAAGGCGTACAGCGCCATGATGGCGCGCCGCCGCTCGGGCGGCAGGAAGAGGAAGCTGTAATAGAAGGAGGAGCCGCTGGCGGCGCACTTCTCCTGGCAGTATTGATCGGGATTCATGGGGCTACATTCTAAGGGAGCGAGCGGCGACGACCATCCAGTCCCGCGGGCCGAGGGTCGGGCGGCGGCGAAAGACATCGCCGCCGACGCCCCGGA
>CAZFHE010000263.1:0-8183 GCA_964518615.1 uncultured Dechloromonas sp.
CCGCGTAATCGGATTGCGGACAGTAGGCGATGGCGTCCTCGCCGGAATCGGCCAGCACGTGGAATTCGTGCGAGCCGGTGCCGCCGATCGCGCCGGTATCGGCGGCCACCGCCCGGAATTTAAGACCCAGGCGCGCAAAAATGCGGCTATAGGTAGCGTACATATTGCCGTACTCGCGCTGCAAATCCTCAAAGGAAGCGTGGAAGGAATAACCGTCCTTCATCAGAAACTCGCGCCCGCGCATGACGCCGAAGCGCGGGCGGATCTCGTCCCTGAACTTGCTCTGGATCTGATAGAGGTGAATCGGCAACTGGCGATAGCTCTTGATATCGCGGCGCACCGCGTCGGTGATGACTTCCTCGTGCGTCGGGCCAATGACGAAATCGCGCTGATGGCGATCCTTGAAACGCAGTAGCTCGGGGCCGTAGGCCGGGCCGCGGCCGGATTCCTCCCACAGCTCGAAAGGCTGCACGGCCGGCATCAAGAGTTCCAGCGCGCCGGCCTCATTCATCTCCTCGCGAACGATGTTTTCCACCTTGCGCAGCACGCGCAATCCGAGCGGCATCCAGGTATAGATGCCGGCCGCGACCCGCTTGATGAAGCCCGCGCGCAGCATCAGTTTCTGGCTGACGACTTCGGCGTCGGCGGGGGCTTCCTTGAGCGTGGTGAAAAAGAACTGCGAAGTGCGCATGGGATGCTCTTGAATTCGTTGAAAAAAGGGGATTTTACACGCTGGGCGCGCTTTGCACCCAGGCGGCCTTTGTGGAAAAATCGAGGTAACTTTACATTTTTGCAGGTTTCTCATGCTCGACCGTGAAGGCTATCGCCCGAACGTCGGCATCATTCTTTGTAACGCCAAAAACGAGGTTTTCTGGGGCAAGCGCGTACGGGAGCATTCCTGGCAGTTTCCGCAAGGCGGCATCAAGCGCGGCGAATCGCCGGAAGAGGCCATGTATCGCGAACTGTACGAGGAGGTCGGGCTCTTGCCGGAGCACGTGCGCATCCTCGGGCGAACCAAAGGCTGGTTGCGTTATGAAGTGCCGACACACTGGATCAAGCGCGAATGGCGCGGTTCCTACAAAGGTCAAAAGCAGATCTGGTTCTTGTTGCGCCTCACCGGGCGCGACAACGATGTCAGCCTGCGGACGACCGCCAAGCCGGAATTCGATGCCTGGCGCTGGAACGACTATTGGGTGCCGCTCGACTCGGTAATCGAGTTCAAGCGCGATGTGTACGCCCAGGCGCTGGCTGAATTGACCCGTTTTCTCGACATCGACCGCCGGGGCCGGCATCGCCGCTCCGGCGGCGGTGCGCACGGGGCGTCCGGCGATGCGCCGGCCAAGACCGAAGGAGAATGAATCCGTGTTGATGGTGCGACGCTGCCTCTTGCTGATATGCGCCCTCCTGGCCTGCGCTTTTGTATGGGCGGCGCCGGATGACGACGAGGACGACCCCTATTTGCCAAAGGCCTGGAAGGAGATCGAGGTCGAGTTCCCGCCGCCGCCCGTCGACGGCAATCTGCTGCCCATTTATCTCAACGCGGCGGCGCAAAGCCGCTTTCTCGTCGATGCCACAAGCCTGCGCGTCGATGCCGATGGAGTCGTGCGCTACGTGCTGGTCGTGCTGACGCCCGGCGGCGCGCGCAATGTCAGTTATGAAGGCATGCGCTGCGAAACCCGCGAGTGGCGCATCTATGCCTCGGGGCGCTCCGACGGAAGCTGGTCGAAGGCGCGCCGCGCCGAATGGCGGCCCGTTCGCGACGAAAGCGTGAATCGCTATCACGCCGCATTGTTCCTCGATTATTTCTGCATTGGCGGCATCATCGCCGACAACGCCGAGGCGGCCAGGAAAATGCTGCGCCGGGGCGGTCAGCCATTGCCCGCGCCCTGAGGGAACTCGCCTTGGCGCGCGATCGCGCCATCGTCGAAAGCAAACAAGGGGCGAACGCCCCGCTTGCGACAGGGATTGTTGTGCCGCAACAACACCCCCCACTCAATGGCGAGCAGCGAGACGACTAGGCCTCTGGGCGCGGCAGATTGCCGATTTCGCGAAATGGCGGCATATTCCAAACCAATTGCATTTCGCCAAAAATCATCCCCGCACCCCGCCGGGATTGTGCGGCGCACAAATATATCTTGCTCCCCCACCCCCCTTCGTGCAAAATGCGAGCCGCACGAACCGGGATGGCCGGGTAACAACCAGCCTCCCGTTCAGATTTGTCTCCTCCACCCTCCTTCTTTGGTGTGGATTTAACGCGGCTCCGCGAGCCGCGTTCTTTTTTCCATAGACGCCATTAGCTCAGAAGGGCATTGACATGGGGCGGGAGCTTCAACTAGAATCCGCGCCTTTCTCCAATCTGCGCCCATATTCAGGACGGCACACATGAAAACGTTTTCCGCCAAGCCACATGAGGTGAAGCGCGAGTGGTTTGTGGTAGACGCCACAGACAAAGTGCTCGGCCGCCTCGCCACCGAAATTGCTCGCCGCCTGCGTGGCAAGCACAAGGCCATCTACACCCCGCACGTTGATACCGGCGACTTCATCGTCGTGACCAACGTCGACAAGATCACCGTCACCGGCAACAAGGCGGATGACAAGAAGTACTACCGTCACTCCGGCTATCCGGGCGGTATCTACGAAACCAACTTCAAGAAGATGCAACAGCGCTTCCCGGGCCGCGCCCTCGAGGCCGCCGTCAAGGGCATGCTGCCGAAGGGCCCGCTGGGTTATGCGATGCTCAAGAAGCTGAAGTGCTACGCTGGCGGCCAGCATCCTCATACCGCCCAGCAGCCGAAGGCTCTGGAAATTTAAGAGGACATCATGGCTGAAAATTATTTCTACGGTACCGGTCGTCGCAAGAGCGCTGTCGCCCGTGTTTTCATGAAGCGCGGCTCCGGCGCCATCGTGGTCAACGGCAAGCCCATCGACCAGTTCTTCTCCCGCGAAACCGGCCGCATGATCGTGCGTCAGCCGCTGGAACTGGTTTCCCAGTTGAACGGCTTCGACATCAAGGTCAATGTGACCGGCGGCGGCGAATCCGGCCAAGCCGGCGCGGTTCGTCACGGCATCACCCGCGCGCTGATCGAGTACGACGTCGCGCTCAAGCCGGCGCTGTCCAAGGCTGGTTTCGTGACCCGCGACGCCCGTGAAGTCGAGCGCAAGAAGGTCGGCTTCCACAAGGCGCGCCGTCGCAAGCAATTCTCCAAGCGCTGATTTGTTGCGCTTCCCAAAAAAGGCTGCCTCCGGGCAGCCTTTTTGTTTTTCGGGGTATCATCCTGCCTCTGGAAGCAGCGAAAGCCTTGCTGGCGCAGGTTTCGCCGCTTTGCCCCCCAGGCCGTCCGTGGCGGCTCCCCCAAGCATTTGCGGCATGGGGGAAACCAAAGCCTTGTATCGCCAAGTCATGCCGATTCCCGCTATCAGTCTCAAACTTCGCAAACTCCGTCACCGTTTCGGTATTGCCGCACCACGCGTCGTGGTGCGTAGCCATGTTTCCTGGCAATGGTATTTGTTGCCGGGATTGCTGCTGCTTCTATTGCTGCTGACGGGCGGCTGGTTGTTGATGGAGCACAACGAGGCCGGCGAGATCAACAAGGAGCTGCAAGCCTTGCGCGCACAGCTTGAGGAGCAGGAAAGCGAGCTGGACGCCTTGCGATCGACGGCGGAAACCCGCCATAACGCGGTGAGTATCGAGAAGGCCACGCAGCGCCAATTGCTGTCGAGAATCAAGGAACTGGAACTGGAAAACGGGGCGCTGAAGGAGGATATGCGGCTTTTCGAGCGCCTGATTCCCGTGCTTGGCGAAGAAGCGGTCGTGCGCGTCGAGAATTTCCGCGTCACGCAAGATGAAAGCGGACGCTATCGCTATCGTCTGCTGGTCGCGTTTCAGCCGAGCCGGCAAAAACCAGAATTTGTCGGCCGCTTGCAATTGGCTATCGGCTATCGGCTCAATGGCGTGGAGCATCAGATGCTGATGCCGGAAAAGTCCGACGCCGCTCAGGAATATCAACTGGCCGTCAAGCACTTCCTGCGCCGCGAGGGAGGCTTCACCCTGCCGCCCGGGGCGCGGCTGGCAAGCGTCGAGGCGCGTATCTGGCAGGGTGCTACACTGATGAGCAAGCGTTTGGCACAACTTTAGGAGCGATGATGTTTGGAAAAAAAGGCGATAGCGCGCCCCAGGGGCGCATCGACAGTCTGATCGGCGCCGGCACGCGGGTGGAAGGCAGCATACGCTTTGCCGGCGGCTTGCGAATTGATGGCGAAGTGGTCGGGAGCGTCGAGGCGGCGGAAGGGGCGAGTTCGTCCACGCTGGTATTGAGCGAACACGCGCGTATCGAAGGCGCGGTCAATGTCGCCCATCTGGTGACCAATGGCACGGTGGTCGGGCCGGTCAATATCGCGGAATCGCTGGAAATTCAATCGAAGGCCCGCATTGCGGGCGATGTCGAATACGCCGTCATCGAAATGCATCAAGGGGCGGTTGTCGAGGGACGCATGGTGCACCGCGATGGAAAATCCGGGGAACCAAAGCGGACGACCGACAGCCAAAGTGATTGACCCTCGTCTTTAGGGCTTACATAATCCGCGACGATTTTTCTCAGGAGTTTTCATATGAATGCAGCAGTTGAAGTTTCCTCTCCGCTTGTTTTCACCGACAGCGCGGTTGCCAAGGTCAAAGAGCTCATCGACGAAGAAGGCAATCCGGCATTGAAGCTGCGCGTGTTCGTGACCGGCGGCGGCTGTTCCGGCTTCCAGTACGGCTTTACCTTCGATGAGGAAATCAGCGAGGACGACACGACCCTTGAAAAAGGAGGCGTGACCCTGCTGATTGATCCGATGAGCTACCAGTACCTGGTCGGCGCCGAAATTGACTATTCGGAAGGGCTTGAAGGATCGCAATTCGTGATCCGCAACCCGAATGCCACCTCGACCTGCGGTTGCGGCTCCTCGTTCTCGGCATAAGCGGCAAGGGCCTGAACGGGCGGCCAGAAAAAAATTGGATGCGATCCGTGAAAACTTCAACGGCGTCGGCGCTTCCCTCTCCCTTTCCGGCTGGCAATTTCCATCAGGAGTGATAAGCTGAAAACCGTGCCGAGGTATGCAGCTCGCCCCGGTACGCAGAAGTAGCAGATGCTGCGTTGCAGGAGAGTCTATGGTCGTTGTCGAAGGAAGAAGTTCTTGAGATTACCAAGTAGCACTCCAAAACGGCTAACCGCCGAGAACCCTGTCCGTTAAGGCGGGGTTGTAGCAACCGAAGCCCATGCGTTCCGACGCATGGGCTTCACGCTTTTTGGGGTAGCGAAGCTATCTCATGGCTCCCTGCGTGCCGGGAAAAGCGCGTAGCGCCAGTCAGCGGTAGCGGTTGATCGCGCGCCGGGTTTCCTCGGCGGCCTGGCGGGCGGCGTTGGCGAAATGCTCGTCCTTGCCGGCGTACAAAATGGCGCGCGAGGAATTGATCATCAGGCCGCTGGCTGCCGCCGTGCGGCCCGCCGTGACGGTGGCTTCGATATCGCCGCCCTGAGCGCCGATGCCGGGGACCAGCAGCGGCATGTCGCCGACCATCTCGCGCACGCGGGCGATTTCGGCGGGGAAAGTCGCGCCGACAACCAAGCCGATCTGGCCGGTACTGTTCCACTCGCAGGCCAGGCGAGCGACGCGCTCGTAGAGCCGTTCCTGGACGTCGGGGCCGCCGACGTCGAGAAATTGCAGGTCGGAGCCGCCGGCGTTCGAGGTGCGACAGAGCAGGATCACCCCCTTATCCGGCCAGGCGAGATAAGGCTCGACCGAATCGCGGCCCATGTAGGGATTGACCGTGACCGCATCCGCCCGGTAGCGCTCGAAGGCCTCGATGGCGTATTGCTCGGCGGTGGAGCCGATGTCGCCGCGCTTGGCGTCCAGAACGACCGGAATGCCGGGATGCTTGTCGTGAATGTGGGCGATCAGCGCCTCAAGCTGATCTTCGGCGCGCTGGGCGGCGAAATAGGCGATTTGCGGCTTGAAGGCGCAGGCCAAATCGGCGGTGGCATCGACGATGGCGGCGCAGAATTGAAAAATGGCGTCGCCGCGGCCCTGAAAATGCGGGGGGAAACGGGCCGGATCGGGGTCGAGGCCGACGCAGAGCAGGGAATCATTGTTTTGCGCGGCGGCGGCGAGGCTTTGGGTGAAGGTCATGCGGCATCCTTGGACGAATTGAACGAATCGGATGAATCGGGCGGGAGAAAGCGGGAAAATTTGGCGGGCAGCAGACAGGTTTGCAGACTGCGCTGGGTGAACAAAAAGCGGCCATCGCAGACAAAGCCAAGCTGCTGCCAATCGACATCGCGGTTCAACATCATCGTGCATTCGATCAGATCGCGCCGGGTGATTGTCCGCTTCCTCGGAAACAGCGCCAGCACCGAGCCGTCAAAATGCTTGCAGTCGTGCAGAAAGAAGGGCTCGGGCTTGCGCGTGCGGCCATTGACATAGATGCGCGGCTCGTTGTTCTGCGGATAGCCGCGCCCCCATTGCCACCAGTTGCTCTCATCGAAGGTCTTGATGCGGCGGGCCAGCAATTCCGGCTTGTGCTTTTGCAAATGCGGATGCTGGATGTCGTACAACATGCGCCGCGTCTCGCCGGTATCAACGGTTTTGGAACAGACGAACTCCCGGTTGCCCGCCGGATGGGTATAAATGCGATCCGCCCCCGAAACGGCCCCAACCTTGACCGCGAACACCTCCGAGAAGCGCAGGCCGTGGTCGTCTCGCAGGAACATCAATTGGCCATCGAC
The DNA here is from genome assembly GCA_964518615.1 of uncultured Dechloromonas sp. Taxonomy (GTDB): domain Bacteria; phylum Pseudomonadota; class Gammaproteobacteria; order Burkholderiales; family Rhodocyclaceae; genus Azonexus. Next base: position 6,765 of record CAZFHE010000263.1, read on the forward strand.
CTCGGTAAATAGGCGGCCATCGGCCATATGCCGGTCAAAGCGCCCCTTCTCGAAGCGGAAAATGCAGCAATTCGGCGTCGCATCGGCGAAAACGCGGACATCGCCCGTCTCGTAAAAATGCGTGATGCTGCCCTGGCTGTAGAGCCAGGCGTTGAGCTTCCTGGCGGCGGTCAGCTTGATGAGCTCGCGCGGCACGATGAACACCAGTTCGCCGCCCGGCTTCAGATGGCGGACGGCCTTTTCGATGAAGAACAGGAACAAATTGCTGCGCGTATCGAACAAATCGGAATCAAGCCGCCGTCGGGTCGCGGCGGGAATATCCTGGTAACGGACATAGGGCGGATTGCCGACGATACTGTCGAACTGCTCGCTCAACGGATAGGCGAAAAAGTCGCCGATCTCGGCCCCGGCCGGGGCGACGCGCGGATCGATCTCGATCCCGACACAATCGACGCCGCGCTGACGCAAAACCTCGAAAAAAGCCCCATCCCCCGCCGAAGGTTCAAGAAAGCGCCCTTGGTTCCGGCACAGGCCGAGCATGAATCCGACCACATTCTCCGGGGTGAAAACCTGGCCGAGTTGTTCGATATTGCGGATCATATTCAACGAGAAGCGATGCCCCGTGGCTTCCAGTACGGTCGTCTCTCCCACCGGTACCCAGGTCGTGCACGCATGGCAGTCCAAGCGGATGCCTGACTCATCGCCAAAGTAGATCACCGTGCCTTTCGCCTTGGCCTAGGCGCGTATCGCTTGATAGGTGTCGTTCTCCCACATGCGCACCAAGGGCGCATCTTGCTGCCACGCTTGGTAGAGTGCCTTCTGTGCCGAGAACCACAGAAGCTCCATGATCCGACTGACCGAGGCCAGTGACAGCTTTTTGCCAAACTCGCGCTCGATCAGTGCCGCAATCAGCGAGAGCGTCCATAGGCCAAAGGAAAACCGGAATTGCTGCGGCGTGTGTTCTTTCAGCGCACGGGCCAGCCAGTGCATTTCATCCGCGCCCACCTTGGGCGGACGGCCAAGGTGGGTCCTGGACAAGCGCGCTTTCTGCACGCCGTTGGCAAAGGCTGCTAGCCTGCGAAAGACGCCGCGCACATTGAGGTCATAGGCCGCCACCACCGTATGCACGACCTGCCTTTCCCGAATGGCCTTGCCCGCTTGCTGGCGAATCACCGGCAATGCCCCTCGCCCATGCTTGCGCCCGGCTGTCATTCTCTGGTATTTCATGGCCGTAGCCTATCATGAAATGATAATATTTTCTAAAAGGTTGGTAACACATAGGGATTCTCTGAACAACCCAACAAATTTGCACAGGTTGTCATAAATAACGTGAAAAATAGCCGATTTTCGACCATTGGCCGTGAAATTCCGGGGTATTCCCCCGCATTTCCCGTTTCATGGGCGCACCTCCCCCAGCAA
>CAZFHE010000264.1:0-14493 GCA_964518615.1 uncultured Dechloromonas sp.
GAACAATCCTGACGTCTGGACTGTACGGAACGCCAGAACCCATAAAAAAGACATGGCACAAGATCAGTGAAACAGAACCGGGCAACAAGAGTACGGAAGAAGCACAAAGGGAAGCGAAGAAGATCATTCACGAGTTTGAAACGAGCTATAGACCAAGCGCAGACTGCATCAACCCATTGAAAGAGCTTAAGAAATTGGAATGCAAGAACCAGCGCGACATGGCATTTCAGTCTTACGCCAAACAAAGAATTAGACAAATTAAGCAGAAATAGCATTTCCGTTACGTAACGTAAGGTTTACAAACCGCACAGTTGGCGAGAGAGTGAACGTGTATTCGGCTAACCCGGATCATGGACAAATTTCCATGGACAGAACTACACCATGGAAATATATCCATGTCAACAAGGAACGAAACCAATGGAATTACGTGACTACATTGAAGAAGGCGCAACGAAGGCCGGAAGCCTCACTGCGCTAGGCCGTATGCTCGACATCAGTCAACCCGACATGAGCAACGCAAAGGCCATGCGCAAACCCTTACCCGTCAAAGCAATTGTTCAGCTCGCCGAATACATCGGAGCCGACCTAAAAGCCGTCATCGCCGCCAACGAACTGGCGACAGAAAAAGACGAACGGAAACGGGCTTTCTGGTTTCCCTACGCTCAACACGCGAAGGCCGCCAGCATTGCACTGGCATACGGAATGACCGTGAATCTTGCAGCCCCCAGCCCCTCAGAAGCCGCACAAACCACCACGACCCCTGCCTTCGGAGGGCAGTACTCTATCCAGCTGAGCTATGGGCGCTTGGGAGGTCGGATTTTACCTTTTGCCGGCGAGCGCGTCCAATCAATCGCTGCCGCCACTCAATCAAAGTAGCTGCGGGCGGCTTCAAAGCGTTGGGCGTAGTAGCGGTCGTTGAGGGTATCAATGCGGACGCGGCCATTGCTCGACGGGGCATGGATGAAGCGAGCGTCGCCGAGGTAGATGCCGACATGCGAGAATGGTTGATTGCGGGTATTGAAAAAGACCAGATCGCCCGGACGCAGCGCGGAGCGCTCGATTGGCCGGCCGCCGCGGGCGATGTCGGCGGCGCTGCCCGCGACCTTGAGGCCGGCGGCGCGGGCGTAGATGTAGCTGACCCTGCCGCTGCAATCGAGTCCGGCCTCCGGGTTCTTGCCGCCGAAGCGATAGCCGGTGTCGATCAGGCCGAGGGCGTAGAACACGACTTCATTGCCCGACGCACTGGCGCTTGCCGGCGCTTGCGCTATAGTGCCCGAGCCCGCCGGCCGGCTGCCGGGCGTGCCGCAGGCGGCCAAAAGCAGCGCGGCAAACAGGGCGAGGAGCGAGGATAGCGGGGACGCGAAATTCATGTTGTTTCTATAATATAGCTCCTAACTTGACGTTTTTACAGGATTTTTTAGAGACCATGAAACTACAGGACAGGGATTTGCTGCAAAGCGCCAGCCGGATCGGCGATCAATGGACCGGCGCGGCCGATGGCGCCACGCTGACCGTGTTCGATCCGGCAAGCGGGGAAGCGCTGGCCACGGTGCCGCGCTGCGGCGCGGCCGAGACGCGGCGCGCCATCGCCGCTGCCGAGGCCGCCCTGCTGGCGTGGCGGGCATTGACCGCCAAGCGCCGGGGGCAAATCCTGCAAGCCTGGAACCGCCTGATTCTCGACCATGCCGATGATCTCGCCCAGTTGATCACCGCCGAGGGCGGCAAGCCGCTGGCCGAGGCGAAGGGCGAGGTCGTCTATGGCGCTTCCTTCGTCGAATGGTTCGCCGAGGAGGGCAAGCGCGCCTATGGCGAGAACATTCCCAGCCCGGCTTCCAACACCCGCTTGCTGGTACTCAAGCAGCCGGTGGGCGTTTGCGCGGCGATCACGCCCTGGAATTTTCCGCTGGCGATGATTACCCGCAAAGTCGCGCCGGCCCTGGCCGCCGGTTGCACGGTGGTGGTCAAGCCGGCCGAGGCGACGCCGCTGACGGCGCTGGCCTTGGCCGTGCTGGCCGAGCGGGCCGGCTTGCCGGCTGGCGTGTTCAATGTGGTGACTGGCGATCCGGCGGCGATCGGCGGCGAACTGACGGCCAACCCGATTGTCCGCAAACTCTCATTTACCGGCTCGACCGCCGTCGGAAGGCGACTGATGGCGCAATGCGCGCCGACCTTGAAAAAATTGTCGCTGGAACTGGGCGGCAACGCGCCCTTCATCGTGTTCGACGACGCCGATCTCGATGCCGCGGTCGAGGGCGCAATGGCGGCCAAGTATCGCAATACCGGCCAAACCTGCGTCTGCGCCAACCGTTTTCTGGTCCAGTCGGGTGTTTATGAAGCCTTCGCCGCCCGCTTGGCCGAACGCACGCGCGCCCTGAAGGTCGGCCCCGGCGGCGAGGAAGGCGTCACCCAGGGGCCGCTGATCAATGCCGCCGGCCTCTCCAAGGTCGAGGCGCACGTGGCCGATGCCCTTGCCAAGGGCGCTCGCCTCTTGTGCGGCGGCGCTCGGCATCCCTTGGGCGGCAATTTCTTCCAGCCGACGGTGCTAGCCGATGTCAGCGCCGATATGCGCGTCGCCCGCGAGGAAACTTTCGGCCCGCTCGCGCCGCTCTTTCGTTTCGACACCGAGGAAGAGGCCATCGCCATGGCCAATGACACGGAATTCGGGCTGGCCGCCTATTTCTACAGCCGCGACGTCGGCCGCTGCTGGCGTCTTGGCGAGGCGCTCGAATACGGCATGGTTGGCATCAATACCGGCATGATCTCGAACGAAGCAGCCCCTTTCGGCGGCATCAAGCAATCCGGCATCGGCCGCGAGGGCTCGAAGTACGGCATCGAGGAATATCTGGAGGTGAAATACCTCTGTTTCGCGGTCTAGCGCCCGCCTGAGATTTCAAGGCCCGCATTCCCGGGCGATGCGCAGCAAGCCTTCGAGCGGCAAATTTGGCGCTTCGACAGCGGGAATACCGAGATGGGGCAGCAAAGCGCCGGCATTGCCGCCGGACATCAGGCAAATCGCCGCCGGCCTCGCCAGCCGGGCGAATGCGCGCTCGATGGCGCCAAGCTGCGCTTCGAGCACGCCGGTGGCGATCGCATCCTCGGTGCAGCGCGGCGAAGCCGACCAGTCGCCGCAAGAGAGCGGCAGATCGGCGGTATCGCGCGCCAGGGTCTGGCGCATCAGCTCGCAACCGGGCAGGATCAGGCCGCCGAGAAAATTGCCCTCGCCATCGAGGCTGTCGATGGTCGTCGCCGTACCAGCCATCACCACCAGACAGGGCGTTTGGGTTCGCGAGCGCGCGCCGATCAGCGCGCACCAGCGGTCGACGCCGAGCCGCCCGGGCTGGCGATAGCGATTGGTCACGCCGGCGCAACGCTCGCCGCTGCGGACTTCTTGCAGCAAGGGCGCCCAAGCGCCGAGGCGCTCCCGGATACGCGCCGCCGCCGCCGCGCCGGCCACATTGGCCAGCAACAGCCGGGATGGCCGGGGCCAGCGTCCGGACAAGGCGGCCAGCGCCGTCGCATCGTCGTGTTCGGCGACGCCCTGCTCCAGCCAGGCATGGCCGTCATGGACGCCCCATTTGAGACGGCTGTTGCCGCTGTCGAGACAAACGATCATGGCTGCTGCGCCCCCGGGGCGCTTTCCGCGGGGCGCAGGCTGACATCGCCGCTGTAGATGCGCCTTTCTCCCGCCGCGGTTTGCAACAGCAACGCGCCGTCCGCATCCGCGCCAAGGCAGAGGCCACAAAGCGGCGCATCGCCAGCTTCGCCGAGCACCTGTACCGGGCGCTCCTGCCATACGTGGCGGGCCTGCCAGTCGGCGCGCAGGGCGGCAAAGCCCGCCTCGTCGAAGCGTTCGAGCGCCAACGCCAGTTCTCGCAGAATGGCGGCCAGCACCCCGTGCCGATCAAGCTCCGTCAGCCCGGCCCGGTCCAGGCCGGCCGCCGGCTGCGCCAATTCTTCCTCCGGCTGGCCGAGATTGAGGCCGATGCCAATTACCGCCTGAACGCCCCGCCGGTCGCTGGCGAGTTCGATCAGCACCCCCGCGAGCTTGGCGTATGCGCCGTCGGCGCTCGCCAACAGCACATCGTTCGGCCATTTCAGGCCCACGCCGTGGACGCCCAGGGTTTCCAGCGCGCGCGCCAGGGCCACGCCAACGGCCAGCGACAAGCCGCCCAGGCGAGCCGGCGAACCCGTGAAGCGCCACAGCACCGAAAAGGTCAGACTGCGCTCGGGCGAGGAGGACCAGTGTCGGCCCCGGCGGCCGCGCCCGGCCGTCTGGCGGTCGGCGACAATCACGGCGCCGCTGGGCGCGCCGGCGTCGGCCCGGCGCATCAGCTCGCTGCTGGTGGAATCGCAGGTATCAAGGGCATCCACATCGAAACGCCCGGCCAGTTCGCCGAGCGAGGATTTGAGCAGTACAGGGTCGATCAGCGGCATGGAATGGATGATCAAGGCGATTGGGAAATCAGCGGCTCCGGCGCGTCTTCCGCGAAGGAAAATAAGAGCCGGAGCCCGAGGGCGGCGAGTATGCCGCTGGCGATGCGGTCGATGGCTTTTTTGTAGCGCAGATAGGCCGCGCGCGGCGCTGGCGTGGACAGTAGCCAGGCGACCAGCGAGTACCAGATGATGTCGATGAGAAAAACGAGGGTCGGCAATATCAGAATCAATGCGGGCGGGATTTGGCGCGGCAGAAAGGCGGCGAAAATGCCCCCCATGACGATGGCCGTTTTCGGGTTGCTCAATTGGGTGGCCAGGGCGAGAAAAAAGGCGCGGGAAGCGACGCGGCGCGGACTTTTCACGCTTGCCGCGCCGCCCGCCGCCGACAGCGACAGCGGGTCGGCGGCGTGTTTCCAGAGCCGCCAGGCCAGGAAGAGCAGATAGACGCCGCCCAGCGTTTTGATCGAGACGTAAGCCCAGGGCACTGCCGCGAAGAGGGCATGCAGGCCGAGCATGGCGAGCAGCGCGAACAGGAAGCTGCCAACCCCCATGCCGAAAGCGCAGATAACGCCTTCCCGTCTCGATGACACCATCGCGGTGCGGGCCACCAGAATAAAACTCGGGCCGGGGCTGACCGCGCCGGCCACCAGCGCGCCGGTAATGCCGGCCAGGGAAAATATCAGACTCATGATGGGCAATCACCGCCAGTCAGGCGCTTTTCTATCCTGTTGAATCGCCTCGGATTTTGTATAGGCTCGCGGGGTTTGGGGAGGCGGCGGCCCCTCGAGCGGCTTGAAAAACCTCCGCCCGCGGGCGCGTCACGCCCGCCCGGCCTATGGCTTGTCCGGATCGAAATGGGTGGCTTGATGGACGGCGTCGATCGTCTCCTTGCCGACGCGGCTTTCCATTTTTTTGTGCACCGGGATCAGCGCCTTCTTGAAGGCCAAGCGCTCAGCGGCGCTTGGCACATAGACCGTGGTCAGGCCGCTTTTTTTCACCTCGCCGAGCGCGGTCTCGTTTTCTATCCTGGCGATCTGATTGGCGTAGCGGGTCGCCTGCGCCATGGCGTCTTCGAGCTGCTTTCGAATCGTGGCTGGCAGGCCGTCCCAGAAGGGCTTGTTGACGATGACGGCGTAACCCAGGTAACCATGATTGGTCAGGATCAAATGCTTTTGCACTTCGTGCATTTTCTGGGTGTACAGATTGGAGATCGGATTCTCGGTGCCGTCCACGACGCCCGTCCGCAAGGCCTCATAAACATCGGAGAAGGCCATTACCTGCGGCAGCGCCTTCAGGGCGCGAATCTGCTCTTCGAGCACCTTGGAGGACTGGATGCGCATCTTCTTGCCGCGCAGATCGTCCGGCGTCCGGATCGGGGCGTTCGCCGAGAAGGACTTGAATCCGTTGTCCCAGAAGGCGAGCCCCTTGATGCCCTTGGGTTCGAGCCTGGCCATCAGCTGTTTGCCGACCGGGCCGTTGGCGACCTCGTGCAGATCCTCGTAGCCATCGAAAATGTAGGGCAGATCGAAGACCTCGAATTCGCGCACGCCCAAGGGGCCGAACTTGGCCAGCGACGGCGCCAGCATCTGGACGGCCCCCAGTTGCAGCGCCTCCATTTCTTCCCTGTCCTTGTACAGCGTCGAGTTGGCATAGACCTCGACCCTGACCTTGCCCTGAGTCAGTTCGGCGGCTTTTTCGGCGAAAAACTCGGCGGCCTTGCCCTTCGGCGTGTCGCTGGCGACCACATGGCTGAACTTGATGACAATCGGCTGTTGCGCAAAAACGCCCAAGGACAAGGCGCCGACCCATAGCGCAAGCAGCAGCTTGAATACTTTCATTCTTCCCCTCCAGGGTTTGATTCGTCACACCGATCCCTGTCATCCCGGACGGTCATATCGACGAAAACCCTTGTCCGTTGGCCATGGCGCGCGGTGTTGTGCGTGAGCTTGTAGAGTCACTTTATTCGACGCGCAGAGTATGTTGCAACTCTCCCTGCACAAGAATCGCCGCGGCATCCTTGCGGCGCAGACGATCCACAAGGGAAACAAGCGCCGCGCCAACGAAAAAGCGCCGGGCTGGCCGGCGCTTTTCGGGATACGAAGAAGGGTCAGTTGTGCTGGACGATCGGACGCGGCCGATGGGGCGCCGGCGCCTCCGGCGCGTCGTCGAGGACCAGTTCCGGATAGTCGGCCTCGTCGTCGGTTTCGTTGTTGAGCACCGCCTCCAGCCGCTCGCTATCGAGCGCCTTGCACCACTTGGCGACGACCAGCGTGGCGACGCTATTGCCGACAAAATTGGTCAGCGCCCGGGCCTCCGACATGAAGCGGTCGATGCCGAGAATCAGCGCCAAGCCCGCCACCGGCACGGTGCCGACAGCCGACAAGGTGGCGGCCAGCACGATGAAGCCGGAGCCGGTGACGCCGGCCGCGCCCTTCGAGGTCAGGAGCAGAACCAGCAACAAGGTGATCTGATGCTGAAGATCCAGGGGCGTGTTGGTTGCCTGGGCGATGAACACCGCGGCCATGGTCAGATAGATCGAGGTGCCGTCAAGATTGAAGGAATAGCCGGTGGGCACGACCAGGCCCACCACCGACTTCTGAGCGCCGGCATTTTCCATCTTGGCCATCAGGCGCGGCAGGGCGGATTCGGAAGAGGAGGTGCCGAGCACCAGAAACAGTTCCTCCTTGATGTACTTGATCAGCTTCCAGATCGAGAAGCCGTGCATCGCCGCGATACTGCCCAGGACGGCAAAGACGAAAATGAGGCAGGTCAGATAGAAGGCGCCCATCAGGCTGGCCAGTTGCGCGAGGCTACTGACGCCATGCTTGCCGATGGTGTAGGCCATGGCGCCGAAGGCGCCGATGGGAGCGACCTTCATGATCACGCCGACGATGCCAAACAACACGTGCGACAATTTTTCGATCAGCTCGAACAAGGGCTTGGCGCGCTCGCCGAAGGCATTCATGGCATAGCCGAAGAGCACCGAGAAGAACAGCACCTGCAGCATGTCGCCCTTGGCGAACGCATCGACGACGCTGATCGGAATGATATTCATCAGGAAATCGACCGTCGTCTGCATCTTGCCCGGATCGGCGTACCTGGCGATGCTGCCGGCATCGAGCGTGCTGGGATCGACATTCATGCCGGCCCCCGGCTTCCAGACGTTGACCACGATCAGACCAATGATCAGGGCGATGGTGCTGACCGCCTCGAAATACAGCAGGGCGTAGCCGCCGGTCTTGCCGAGCTTCTTCATGTCCTCCATGCCGGCGATGCCGATGACAATGGTGCAGAAGATGATCGGCGCGATGATCATCTTGATCAGTTTGATGAAACCATCGCCCAAGGGCTTCATCGCCGCGCCGGTATCGGGGTAGAAATGGCCGAGCGTGACGCCGATGACGATGGCGACGATGACCTGGAAATAGAGACTCTTGAACAACGCCCGCTTGGCCATGGATAGCTCACTCCTGAACTGGAAGCTTGAAAAGGGGCGGTAGTATTCCGTCCCCGAGCCGGGCAGGCCATTGTGGCTTTCCGAAATGTGGAAATCCGCAATGGAAAGCGCGAAACGAACGTGGTGTACCATTTCGGCAATGCAGCCTGCCGTCCCCGCCTCCGCCAACCATGCCCCCCAACTGCCGTGGCTGCTGGCCCTGCCCAAGCTCGGCATCGTCCTCTTGCTGGCCGCCCTGCTGGCGCTCTTGTGGCTTTTGCGCAACAACGAAGCCGAGGAAGCGCGGGCCGCCCTGATCAAGGACGTGCTGTGGCTGGAGCAGAACCTGCGCTTTCACTTGAGCGGCAACGAGGAACAGGTGCAGCAACTGGCCGCCGACATGGCGGCCCAGGTCGAGCCAGCGGAGATTTTTCGGCCGCGCGCCGCCCATCTTCTGAAGACGCGCTCGGGAATCGCCCAACTCATCTGGCTGGACCCGCAGCGCCGCTGGCGCGATGGCCTGCCGAGCGGCTCCTTGCCGGCGGATGACATCGAATCAGCGCTGCCTTTGATCGCCGATCCCTATTTCGATACCGCCAGCCGGCTCGGCAAGCCGGTCTACAGCGCCCCCTACTTCACGTCCAACGGGCACGCCGAGGTCGCCCTGCTCGCGCCGATCGTCCGCGAGCGCCGGCTGATCGGCATGCTGGTCGCCGTCTATCCCCTCGATACCCTGCTCAACAATCTCGTCCCCTGGTGGTTCACCGAAAAATACCGGGTCGCCATCGTCGACGACAGCGACCTCCAAGTCGCGACCAAGACCCATATCGAAGGCAACCCCGGCCAGAGCTACCAGATTCCCCTAGAGCAGCCGGGCTACGGTCTGATGCTCAAGGTCAGCAGCTACCCGAGCCCGGGCAACTCGCTACAGCGCCTTTTGACCCTGGTCATCATCGTGCTCGGCGCCGGCGTGTTCTGGGGCCTCTTGGCGGTCCGCGACCTGATGAAGAAACGCAGCCGGGCCGAGGAAGCGCTACGCGCCGAGTACGCCTTCCGCACCGCGATGGAAGATTCGCTGACCGTCGGCATGCGGGCGCAAGACCTCGAAGGGCGGATCATCTACGTCAATCCCGCCTTCTGCAAAATGACCGGCTTCTCCAGCGAGGAGCTGGTCGGCCAGACGCCGCCGATGTCGTACTGGGTGTCGGAGCAGACCGAGAAGACTTTCGCCGTGCATCGGGCCGTGCTGGCCGGCAAAGCCCCATCCGACGGCTTCGAGATCATCTTCCGCCGGCGCAACGGCCAGCGCTTCCACGCCCTGGTCTACGAGGCCCGGCTGATCGACGGCAACGGCCGCCACACGGGCTGGATGGCCTCGGTGCTGGATATCACCGAACGCAAGGCGGCCGAAGAACTGACGCGCCAACAGCACGAGCAACTGCAATTCACCGCCCGCCTCTTGACCATGGGCGAAATGGCCTCGACCCTGGCGCACGAGCTGAACCAGCCGCTGGCGGCGATCGCCAGTTACAACACCGCTTGCCTGAACCTGCTCGAACGCCCCGACTGCCGCCCCGCCGACATCGCCCCCGCGTTGCAAAAAATCGCCGCCCAAGCCCAGCGGGCCGGCCGTATCATCCGCCGGGTACACGATTTCGTGAAGAAGAGCAAACCCAAACGCATACTTTGTGCACTCAGCGAGGTGATCGGGGACAGCCTCGCCTTCATCGAGGCCGACGCCCACAAGAACCGCGTCCGCATCGAATGCTCGATACCCGAATTGCCGCCGATCGCCATTGATCGCCTGATGCTCGAACAGGTATTGCTCAACCTGATGCGCAACGGCATGGAGGCCATGAGCGAGACGCCCGAGAAACACCGCCTACTGCGCATAGCGATCGAACAGGGCGCGAGCCAGTTGCGCATCAGCGTCGCCGACCAGGGCTGCGGCATCGGCGCCGACATCCGCGACAAATTGTTCGCCGCCTTTTTCACCACCAAGGCGGAAGGCATGGGCGTCGGCCTGTCGATATGCCGTTCGATAATCGAATTCCATCGGGGCCGCCTGTGGGCGGAGGACAACCCGCGTTCGGCCACCGGAAGCGGTACCATATTCATATTTACCCTGCCCCTTGGAACTGTATGAGTACCCCGTGCGCCCATCTGGTCGACGACGACGATGCCATTCGCGACGCCATGGCCTGGCTGTTGCAATCACGCGGCATTCCCTGCGCCGCCTACGCCTCGGCCGAGGATTTCCTGGCCGCCTGGACGCCGGCGCTGGCCGGCTGCATCGTGCTCGATATCCGCATGTCCGGCACGAGCGGCCTCGACTGCTTCGACCAGTTGCGCGAACGCAACTCGCGGCTGCCGGTCATCTTCCTGACCGGCCACGGCGATGTGCCGCTGGCCGTGGCGGCGCTGAAAAAAGGCGCTTTCGATTTCTTCGAGAAGCCGTTCAACGGCAACGATCTGGCCTGCCGCATCAGCGAGGCGATGGCAGAAGACGCCCGCCAACGCCTCGCCGAAGCCAGCCTCGACTCGGTCAACAGCCGGGTCGCCAGCCTGACCACGCGCGAACGGCAGATCATGGAACGGGTGCTGGCCGGCAAGTTCAACAAGGTCATCGCCGACGAGCTGAATATCAGCATGCGCACCGTCGAAGTCCACCGCGCCAACATCTTCGACAAAATGCAGGTCAAGACCGCCGTCGAACTGGCCAATCTCATGAAGCCCGGCCCATGACACCAAGCGCAAGCGCGCCAACGCGAATCGGCGGCAACGCAAAGCGTATAGCGATTTTTTTCGCGCCTGCCAACGAAAACCGCCGGTCTGGCCGGCGGTTTCAGAAAAAAGCGGGGAGGCGTTTGTTCGGTGAATCTCCGGCCTGAAGGCCGACGCCCGCGCTTATGCCGCGCTCAGAAGGCGTAGCGCACCAGCAGCGAACCCGTCACCCCTTCCCGTTTGCCTGTGTAGCCCTGCACGCTCAGATCGACTGAGAGCGGCAGGGTTTTGCTGGGCTTCACGCTCAGGCCCAACTCGCCGATGCCGGTATCGCCATCCAGCGAGGGCTTGTTGATGGCATAGCCATAGCCCTCGCCCTTGGCCTTTGCGGCAAACTCGCGCTCGTAGGCCAGACCCGCATAGGGCGTCACGCTATCGCTGACCGCAAAGCTGACGCGAGCGCCCAGGCGCAGGCGGCTGGAATCGGCGGCGTCGAATTTCACCGGGTCGCCCGTGGTCAGCGTGACAGAATCGCCCCCGACCCGCGTCCAGAAATATTTGCCATAGGCATCGACGCTGGCGGCCCTGTTGATAGGCAGCACGTAACCCGCACCGGCATGCGCGCCGTAATAGGCCGAGGCGGTCGTGTAACTCCCCAGATCGCTGGAGCGGAACTTGTTGCGCAGCGCGCCGCCCCGGATGCTGCCTTCGACATAGGCGCCGCTATCCAGATCGAAGCGGCCAAGGACGCCGCCGCCAGCGTGGCGAAGATCGCCCTTGCCGCGCACGCTCGCGGCATCGGCGAACGAATTGTATGTGTCATAGGACCCGTCGCCGTATTCGACAAACGCGCCGAGCGTGGCGCGGCCGGCGGCGGCATGCTTGCCCCAGGACAGGCCGGCGACCAGGGAAGTACTGTGAAGATCGGCGTACGAACCGCTGTCATAACGCGAAGAGCCGCCGCTCGCCAGAACGAAGGCGCTGCCGCTGTCCGGCGACGCCTCGCTCTTTCTGGCGGCGCGCACGGCATGGCCCATGCCCTGCTCGGCCACGCGGTTGGCGGTTTCATTGAGCAGCGCCAAGCCGGTCAGAAAGCCTTCGGACAGCGCCTTGCTCTGTCTGTTGGCGCCAACCGAATTGACAGTCGCCAGAAGTTCGTTGCCGGCCACCGTCAGGTCGAAGCCATATTTCAGGGTCACGCCCTGCATGCCCTCGCCCTTGCTGCTGCTGTTCCGGGGCGCGCCGCTCAGAGCGCCTGCGGCGTCGATGAGGACAATCCGGTCTCCCTTGTTCAGCGCCGACTTCGCACCCTTGAGGCCGACCTTGACCGTGGCATCGGCAATATCCGCGTCGCCATCGACGCTGAGCATGGGGCGATCTCCCGCGCTCATCGTGGCGGGAACATAGAAATTCAGAATCTTGCCCGCCATGTTCAGATCGCCGACCCAATCCGCGCTGCCGTATACATCCAGGCGGCTGAGGGATACCCCGGCGCCGCCGTTGACAAAGGCCGCGCCGCCGTGGAGCGCCATCGTAGCCGATGCCAGCGAAGCCCCGTCGCCAAGAATCAGACTTCCCTGGCGCACATCGGTCAAGCCGCTGTAGGTATTCGCGCCCTCCAGGGTCAGCCCGCCGCTGCCGGTCTTGGTCAGGCTGCCCGCACCGGAAATGATGCCGGAGAGCATCTCGTCGTTCGCGCCGGTGTCGACGGTAGCCGCGCCGCCCAGGCTGATGTTGTTGCCGACCTCGAGCGCATCGCTGGCAAAGCCGAGCGTGGTTCCGTTGGCCATGTGCAGCGCACCTGTCCCGAGCGCACTGCCGTTGCCGATGTCGATCCGGCCTTTGTTCAAAACTATGCTGCCGATGTAGGCGTCGCTTACGCCATTCAGCGCCAGCGTGCCGCTGCCAGTCTTGGTCAGGCTGCCTCCCCCCGTGATGGTGCCAGCGAGCGTCGCGTTATACGCGCCGGTGTCGACGGTAGCTGAGGTTGCCTTCACCAAGTTGATGTTGTTGGCGAGACTGAAATTGCCGGTAAAGCCGAGCGAGCTTCCGGCGCCCATGTCGAGTATGCCGGTCCCGAGCGCATTGTCGTTGCCGACATTGATTCGCCCCTCATTCAAGCTCGTGCCGCCGCTGTAGCTGTTTTCGCCAGTCAAGGTCAGCGTGCCGCCGCCGGTTTTTGCCAGGCCGCCCGCGCCGGTGAATTTGTTGTCCAGCGTGGTATCGGGGGTCACAAGGTCGCGCTCGATGCTCAGGATCGATGAATGAAGCAGTTCAATCGTCTCCGTCGCCCCGGCGCTCAGCTTGCCGCCATCCTTGATGATATTTTCGCCGCGCAGCTTGGCGGTTTTCCCGGAATCGACGATCAGGGCGCCGCCGCTGTTCACAGTGAGATTGATGCTGGCGCCGTTGTTGGCAATTTGCTGAGCGCCGCCATTCTCGACGATGGTGCTATTGGCTGTGCCGTTGCCGAGGACGCGTTGCGTGCCGCCATGGTTGATGGTGGTATCGGTAGCGACGCCGGAATAGAAGATAGTCTGGACGCCGTCGTCGTTGATGACGGTGTTGGCAGCGCTTCCGGTGACGTTCTGGGCGCCGCCGTTGAGGACGGTGCCATCGGCAGTGCCGCCGCTGACGTTTTGAATGCCTCCGCTTTCGACAGTGGTGGCGTTGGCGGTGCCACCGCCATTGACATGTTGAGTGCCGTATTGCATGACTTTGGTATCGTTTGCCGTACCGCCGGCGTTGACTTTTTGCACGCCATTGGTCACACCGTCGCCGGTGATGACAACGCCATGAGTGACGCCGCCGTCCTTCACCTCTTGGGGGCCACCCGGATCCACGCCGTCTACGGTTTGGGGGGTCAATATCTCGACACTTATCTCTGAGTCATACTGCGCCCAAGCGGGCGAGGCGGCCAAGCCAAGGCCGAGGCAAAAAGCCGATAAAGAATAAGCGCTCACAAAGCGGGGCTGGTTCATGTTGTTTCTCCCTTCGGGTAATGACTGGGGGTAGCGCCCATTGTCCTGTTATCCCGAACCCGCACTATTACGATACGGTAATGAACCCCGCTTTGCCGCACCGTGGGGCGTTCCGGGGATTTTCCCCGCCCCGCCCCCGCTGCACGGCCCGGCACGACGCCGGGGATCCAAGACGCGGCAAAGGATAGTCAGCCCGGCTTGAAAAGCCCGTCGGCATTCATGCGATCGCCCGCGATACTTCCCTACGGCCCGGTTTTTCGCTAGCATCCCGAGGAGAGTCCGGCCATCCTTCGGCCCCCCCTCCCTGAATCCCCATCCAAGAGGCAAGCATGAGCGAACATATCCACTATGTTACCGACGACACATTCGAGACCGACGTGCTGAAATCGCAGCAGCCCGTGCTCGTCGATTACTGGGCCGAATGGTGCGGCCCGTGCAAGATGATCGCCCCTATCCTCGACGAAATCGCCGCCGAATATGCCGGCAGGCTCAAAGTGGCCAAGGTCAATATCGACGACAATCAGGCGACGCCGGCCAAGTTCGGCATTCGCGGCATTCCGACCCTGATGCTGTTCAAGAATGGCAATGTCGAGGCGACCAAGGTCGGCGCTCTATCCAAGTCGCAACTCGCCGCCTTTATTGACAGCAACCTGTAATCTCCGTAGTCTCGCGGCCTGACGGTGCGCCTCGCGCCGCCAGGTTGACGCGATTGGCCGATTGAGCCCGTCGTTATTTCCCGCATCCCCACACCGCAATAGCTCCCGCGACCCCCTAATCATCCGGCCGTCGCCTGCGCTTCCTCATACGGCGCCCATACCCTCCATGCAACTTTCCGAACTGAAGACCCTGCACGTCAGCAAACTGCTCGACATGGCGACCGAACTCGCCATCGAAAACGCCAACCGCATGCGCAAGCAG
>CAZFHE010000265.1:0-4947 GCA_964518615.1 uncultured Dechloromonas sp.
GTCACGGCAACGCCACGCAGACCAGCATCCCCGGCGTTTTCGCCGCCGGCGACGTGCAGGACCACATCTACCGCCAAGCCTGCACCTCGGCCGGCACCGGCTGCATGGCGGCGCTCGATGCCGAGCGTTATCTCGACCAGGCGGGATGATCGACCCGGAGGATCTCGCCGCCTTTCATCGCGCCGTGGCCGATACCCGGCCACTGTCCGCTCATGGCCGCATCGAACACCGGCGGCGCCCGCCGCCGCCCCGGCCCTTGCAGCATCTGGCCGATGAGCGAGCGGCGCTGCATGAGAGCCTCTACGGGGCGATCGGCTTGCAGGACCGGCTCGAAGGCGGCGACGAAGCGCATTACCTGCGCCATGGCCTCGCCGCCAGCGTATTGCGCGACCTGCGCCGCAGCCGCTGGGTGGTCCAGGACGAGATCGACCTGCATGGCCTCAACCGCGACAGCGCCCGGCAATCGCTCGGCAGCTTTCTGGCCGAAGCCCTGCATCACGGCTTGCGCTGCGTGCGGGTGGTGCACGGCAAGGGGCTGCGCTCGCCGCAAAAAACCTCGGTGCTGCGCCAACTGGTGCGCGGCTGGCTGGCCCAGCGCAACGAAGTGCTCGCTTACTGCCAGGCCAGGCCGCAGGATGGCGGCGAAGGCGCGCTGATCGTGCTGCTGCGCGCCGGGAAAAAAGCCAGAAACCTGGCCTGACAGCGCCGTCAAAACGAGACATGCCAGACCCGGTCGGGTCCCTCTATGTTCGGCGACGCCACAAGCCGGCTTGCCGCATCATTCAACGCCCAAACAGGCGAGCCAACATCCCTTTCTTCTGCGACCGCTCCTCCAGTTCGCGCAGCAGGTCGTCTCCCATCTTGTCCTTGTAGCCCCGCCTCGTCCGCAGGTAGGCATGCACACTGGCGACGTAGGCGTGATCCTCGCTGCGAATATGAGAAAACAACCAGCGCGACAGAAGGGTCAGTAGCTCGTCGATCACATCCTCGCCAGCATTGAAGCGATTTTTGTACTCGACCACCCGGCGCACGAATAGCTCATGGACCCGCCGATGCGCTTTTGAAAACTCGTAGCCGGCGCTTTCCAGCATGCCTTCTTCAAAGGTGAAGTGCGAGGCGGTGTAATCCACCATTTCTTCAATCACCTCGCCCACGCCCTTGCGATTACCCATTGTCTGCGATTTATACAGACGGTTGATGTAGTCGACGATGCGCTTATGCTGGTTGTCGATCTCGGTAATTCCCGTATCCAGATCGGAACTCCACTTCAATCTCGCCAAGATCCCCTCCCATAACCATACGTAGTAAATTGAACGGAATTACATCAACCCCATCAAACCCGGACGGAATACATCGTTTGCCAGCGCGGCACAGGGAGAGTTATCGCGGTCGATCTCTCATACCGACACCTCGAAAAATCATGCAACGCAAAATCAAGGGCTTACGACAAGGATTTCGGCGAATGCGAGGTTTTCGAGGCGCCGCCATGACAACGCCTTGCAAGCCCCGATGGAGATCGCCCCCCGCTACCCACCATCCTTCTGTATGGCCTTGCGGTACAGCTCGGCATCCTGGATGCCGGTCCAGCCGGTGCCGCTATCTTTATCAGAGAGATGCAGGCCGGCATGGATGCTGGAGAGGTGAAAGATTTCCATCGCCACGCTGTCGGGAAAACCCTGGCGGTCGAAACGATCGGTCAGCATCAGCTCGTTGAAATAGGCATCCAGTTCCGGCTTGCCCCAGAGACTGACGATCTTGCCGAGAATGCGCGGAAAGGAAGCCTCAAGCCGGCTCGGGTAATACCGCGCCTCGTTGCCGAGCAAGGCTTTCAACTCGTCGCGCCAAGCGGGGAGATCCCCCATATCCGCTGACTCCATGGCCTTCTCCCGTGACCGTCAGATGGCCGCTTCGTTGGTTTCGCCGGTGCGGATGCGGACCACCTGCTCGACCGGCATGACGAAAATCTTGCCATCGCCGATCTTGCCGGTGTGCGCGGCCTTGACGATGGCTTCGATGGCGGCGTCGACCTGGTCGTCGTTGACCACGATTTCGATCTTGATCTTGGGCAGGAAATCGACGACGTACTCGGCCCCCCGGTACAACTCGGTATGCCCCTTCTGCCGCCCGAAACCCTTGACCTCGGTGACCGTCAGGCCGGTAATCCCGATTTCCGACAGCGCTTCGCGGACTTCGTCGAGCTTGAAGGGCTTGATGATGGCTTCTATTTTTTTCATGGTCAGCTTTCTCGAATGGTCTTCAAAATTCGTCGCGGTAGCGGTTGGTAATAGGATAACGCCAATCCTTGCCGAAACCACGCGGCGTGATGCGAATGCCGACCGGCGCCTGTCGCCGTTTGTACTCCGCCAGACGCAAGAGG
This sequence comes from uncultured Dechloromonas sp., assembly GCA_964518615.1. Classification (GTDB taxonomy): domain Bacteria; phylum Pseudomonadota; class Gammaproteobacteria; order Burkholderiales; family Rhodocyclaceae; genus Azonexus. Next base: position 2,378 of record CAZFHE010000265.1, read on the forward strand.
CGCACGACGCGCCGCACCGCGTCTTCCGGCTGGCCGGCGGCGATGATGTCGCGCGGGCTGCGGTCTTCTTCCATATAGGCGCGGACGATGGCGTCGAGCGTCTCGTAGGGCGGCAGCGAATCCTGATCGAGCTGACCCGGCTTCAATTCGGCCGACGGCGGGCGGGTGATGATATTGTCCGGGATCACAGCCGATAGGCCATTGCGGTAATGCGCGAGGCGATACACCAGCGTTTTGTAAACATCCTTGAGCACCGCGAAGCCGCCGGCCATGTCGCCGTACAGCGTGCAATAGCCGACCGCCATCTCGGATTTGTTGCCGGTCGTCAGCACCAGCGCCCCGGTTTTGTTGGATAGCGCCATCAAGAGATTGCCGCGAATGCGCGCCTGGATATTTTCCTCGGCGGTATCGGCCTCTTGGTCGGCGAACAGCGGTTCGAGCAGCGCCCCGTAGGTCCGCATGGCTGGCTCGATGGCGATTTCGTCGTAGCGCACGCCTAGCCTTCGCGCCATGTCGCGCGAATCATCAAGGCTCATTTGGGCCGTGTAGGGCGAAGGCATCATCACCGCCCTCACCTTGTCGGCCCCCAGCGCATCGACGGCGACGCACAGGGTCAGCGCCGAATCAATGCCGCCGGAAAATCCGACGATGACGCCGGGAAATCCGCTCTTGCCGATGTAATCGCGCACGCCGAGAACCAGGGCGCGATAGGCCTCGGCCTCGATCGGCGACTCCTCGGCGAGATCCGCCGAATGAAGTTCGCCCGCTTGATAATCGACGATGCCCAGCGCCTCCTCGAACTGCGGAAGAAGCATGCGCAGGTTTTGTCCGGCATCGAGGGCGAAGGATGCGCCATCGAACACCAGTTCGTCCTGGCCGCCGACCAGATTGCAGTAGATGGCGGGAATGCCGCAGGCGGCGACCCGCTGGCCGAGCGCCTGACGGCGATCATTGTGTTTTTCCAGATGAAAGGGCGAGGCATTGAGCGCCAGCATCAACTCGGCGCCAGCGGCCGCCGCCGCCTCGAAAGCGCCCTCTTCCCAGACATCGGCGCAAATATTGATGCCGCAGCGCACGCCGCCGAGCGTGACGACACAGGGCGCATCGCCCGCCGCGAAATAGCGGCGCTCGTCGAAGACGTCGTAATTGGCGAGGCGAAGCTTGCGATAAACCGCCGTGCAGCGGCCATGCTCGATCACGCTGGCGGCGTTGTAGCACAGTCCGCCGGCTTCCAGCGGATGGCCGACGATCAGCGCGATATCGCCGACCCGCCCGGCCAGATCGGAGAGCGCCTGGCTAGAGGCGCGGTAGAAATCCGGGCGCAGCAGCAGATCTTCCGGCGGATAGCCGCACAGGGCGAGTTCGGGCGTCAGCAGCGCCTGAGCGCCGCGCGCCCGGGCTTCGGCGGCGCAACGGACAATGCGTTCGACATTGCCCGTCAGGTCGCCGACGGTGGCATTGAATTGGGCAATGGCGAGACGCAGCATGAATCAGTAATTCGGCTTGTCCTTGGCGTCCTTGAAGCGCTGGATGCCATCGAGGATTTCCTGACGGGCGTCGTCGATGCCTTGCCAGCCGTTGATCTTGACCCACTTGCCCGGCTCCAGATCCTTGTAATGCTCGAAAAAGTGGGCGATCTGCTTGCGCAGCAATTCCGGCATGTCCTCGACGCTTTTGACATCCTTGTACAGCGGCGTCAGCTTATCCACCGGCACGGCCAGGAGCTTGGCATCCTCGCCGCCCTCGTCGGTCATCGACAACTGGCCGAGCGGCCGGCAACGGACCACCACGCCCGGCGGCAGCGAAAAGGGCGCGACCACCAGCACATCGACCGGATCGCCATCGCCGGCGATGGTGTGCGGGATATAGCCGTAATTGCAGGGATAGTGCATGGAGGTGGCCATGAAGCGATCGACGAAAATCGCGCCGCTCTCCTTGTCAACCTCGTACTTGACTGGCTCGGAGTGAGCCGAAATCTCGATGATGACGTTGAAATCGTCGGGAATGGATTTGCCGGAAGGAACGCTGTTGAGTGCCATGTTGTCTCTCTCTGCGGTTGGTTTTGAGAACTCTTCATTATACCGCCGCGCCGGAGGGCGAGTCTCTCCGGACTTTCGCCCGGCGCTGCCTCGCCACGAGTTTGGAACGCCTTTGGCGCCGAAATCCCGCTTGGCTCGCCTGAGCCCAGCCTGAAGGCCGGGGCTTGCGCTTACTCCGTAATCATTGCCAGGCGGCGAGAAACTCCCGCCAGTGCGGGGCGTCGATGCGGGCGAGGTGGGCCTTGATGAAGTCGATTTCGGCCGCTTCCTCGGCGGCCGTCCATTCGCCGCGTAGCCGCCGGAAGCGGTTATAGACCAGATAGGTATTGACCACATCGGTTTCGCAATAGTCGCGAATGGCTCCCGCCTGCCCCGCCTGCCAGGCGTCCCAGACCTTGCCGCCGTCCATGCCGAGCTTGCCGGGAAAGCCGAACAACTTGGCCAGATCGTCGAGCGGGGCGTTGGCGCGGGGGTTGTACAGGGCCAGCAGGTCCATCAGATCGAGATGGCGGGTGTGGTAGCGGCTGATGT
>CAZFHE010000266.1:0-2749 GCA_964518615.1 uncultured Dechloromonas sp.
CGGCCTTCGGCAGCCGGACCACGCTGGAATGGGAGCTTTCCAGCTCTCGCTGAAGCGGTTTTGGTTCAATCCTTAACGCATTCGTTGCCAGAGGCTTGTAGGTTGGAGGTGAGCGAAGCGAACCCCAACGAGCATGAGGTCACAGGGCGGCCGATGTTGGGGGTCGCCTGCGGCTCACCGCCCACCTACTCCCAAACGATTGCGCTTCTACATGTAAGCAAATGAATCAAAACCGCTCTAGCTTGTCCCCTCGCCCGCAAGCGGGCGAGGAGCGTAAAGCGCTAGCGCCTTATTTTCCTGGCCGGCCGGCCATCTGATCCAGCGGCTTGACATCTCCGCAGTCGCTGCCCAGAAACTTCATCTGCATTTCCTGCGCGATCTTGGTTTTGTTGGCCCCCGCCCCCATCACGCTTTCCGTTTTGATGGTGATCTGGTCGCCCGTCGCCACGGACTCGCCCTTGCTCGTCATGTCCTTGCAGGTCATCTCGAAGGTGGCGCGGTTGCCGCTGCGATTGACCTTGGGCGGCGAGCAATCCGGCTGCTGCGCGTTTTTTCCGGTCAGCCAGTTATCGCCCTTTACCATCGCCGCGCTGTAGCACACGCGCATCGCGCCGTCTTCGCTCATCCCCATTTGCTTGCGCTGCGCGGGGGGAACGCTGGCCATCGCCTGGCGCATCTGGGCCAGCATGTCTTGGCCATTCTGTTCCATTTTCAGAATGCGGGTTTCCCACAGGCCCGGTTTCATATCCGTCGAGGCTTGCGCCCACGCCGCTCCCGCCGTCAGCGCGGCACACAGACCGAATACAGTTGCTCTGGCTTTCACGATCACTCCTTGTCATGGGAAAACCCAAATCCTACTCCAGGCAATACAGGGGGGCTATCGAAAAGGCGTTTGGGCGGCCCGCCGCCTTATGCTTCGCCATCGGCCAGCGTGAGGAGGGGGCCGGGATCGCGCCCGCCCGCGAGTTTGACCAGGGCTTCGATGCGTTTCTGTACCGAGGGATGGGTGGCGAACAGATTGGCAAAGCCCTTGCGCGGGTTGTCGATGCACATTTCCATGACGGCGGAGGTCGCGCCGTCGAGTTCGCCGCGGCGCTCAATCTTGCGTAGCGCAGAAATCATCGCATCCGGGTTCTTGGTCAATTCCACCGCGCCGGCATCGGCCAGGAATTCGCGCGAGCGGGAGAGCGCGAAGCGGATCAGCGCCGACACGAGCCAGGCCAGCGCGATCAGCGCCAGGGCGATGATGAAAACGACGGCCGCGCCGCCATTCTTGCCGCCGCTGCCGCGCGATACCGAGCGGCCCGGCCTCAGGAAGAGCCGAAAGGCCAGTTCTGCAAAGAAACCGATAATGCCCGCGATGATGCCGGCAATGACCATCAGCCGCACGTCGCCATTGCGGATGTGGGTCAGTTCGTGGGCCAGCACGGCTTCCATTTCGGCGTCGTTGAGTCTGTCCAGAAGCCCGGCGGTGACGGTGATGGAATACTGCCGGGGGTTGAGGCCGCTCGCGTAGGCGTTGAGCGAGGCGCTGTCGATGATCTTGAGCTTGGGCATGGGAATGCCGCGCGAGATGCACAGATTTTCCAGCAGGTTGTAAAGGCGGGGGCGTTCGCGGCGGCTCACGTCCCGCCCGCCGGTTACGCCATCAATAATGGCCTCATTGAAGCGATAGGCAATCGCCATCCAGATCGCGCCCGCGAGGGTGGCAAGGGGCAAGGCGTGAAGCAGATCGACGCCTGCCGCGCGCAGATAGAAGCCCAGCGTCTGCTCGCCATCCTGTAGCGCCTCGGCGATCAGCGCGCCCGCGAACACGAAGAGATAGAGGAGCAGGAACATGCCCGCCAGCAGCATGCGCGAACGGATCTTGTTCGACGCGATCTGGGTGTAAAGACCGTAAGCGGCCATGGCCTCGGGCGATTCCCGCTACGACCTCAGAATTTGACGCCGGGCGCTTCTTCAAGCGAGGCGCGCTGTTCGCCCAGATCGTAGAAAGCCTTGCGCGTAAAGCCGAAGGAGGCGGCAAACCACAGGGCGGGAATGCGCGCAATGCCAGTGTTGTATTCCTGCACGGCGTTGTTGAAAAAGCGGCGCGCGGCGGCGAGCTTGTTTTCGATATCGGAAAGCTCGTTTTGCAATTGCTGGAAATTGGCATTGGCCTTGAGATCGGGATACGCCTCGGAGAGCGCGAACAGGCTGCGCAGCGTAGCGGTCAATTGTCCTTCGGCGGCGGCGGCCTGCGCCGTGCCCTGCGCCGACATGGCGGCATTGCGCGCCTTGACCACCTCTTCTAGCGTGCCGCGCTCGTGGCTTGCGTAGCCCTTGACCGTTTCCACGAGATTGGGCACCAGATCGCGCCGCTGCTTGAGCTGCACGTCGATATCGGCAAACGACTGCTCAACCCGCTGCCGCAGCGCGACCAGCGCGTTGTAGATGCTGAAAATCCAGAAGACGATGGCAAGGAGCAGGGCGACGAGGGTGAGAATGATGGCGGTTGATGACATGACAAGGCTCCAGGTGGGTGGCGGCGTTCGCGGCAGGGAATTATTGTGGAAATCGGGCGGGGCGACAAAGAAATATCCCAAAGACCCGGCCTTCGGGCTTCCCTCTCCTGCAAGCAGGAGAGGGAATCCGTCTCCTTCCCCTGCTTGCATAGGTATCTACACATTCCCGATTCCTCCTGCTGGCCTCATACTTCGGGCCTCACGGGCGAATTGAGCGATCTCTTCGGGTGAGTAATGCGCCAGGG
>CAZFHE010000267.1:0-5254 GCA_964518615.1 uncultured Dechloromonas sp.
ATCGCCAACAATAATCCGGTGAATTGGGCAACGCAGCGCGGCTGGTTCCTGGATTTGACGACGGATCCCAATGCGCCAACGACGGAACGATCCATCAGCCCTCCTCAGCTCAACAACAACCGGATCATTTTTACGTCGGTCATTCCTTCCACTTCCGAGGACGGCTGCAACGTGGACGGCACGAGTTGGCTCATGGAACTCGATCCGCTGACCGGCGGCGCGCTGCCGAACTCACCTTTCGATGTGAATGGCGACGGGGCTTTCACTAAGGCCGACATGCTTATCAGCGCCGACGGGAAGAAGTACGTCCCGGCGGGAAAGAACATTGAAGGACTGGCCTCGGATCCGAAAATCCTGGATGACGAAGACAAACAGCAAAAGCTCCTGAACACCACCGAGGGTTTGAAAACCGTGCTCGAAAGCAAACCCGGAGGAAATGGGCGGCGCTGGAGTTGGCGTGATCTGTCGCCCAGCCAATGAAATCATCGATGCCAGGAGGAATACAGACCATGCGGATTATTCGCGGAGCGCGCTCCGTCACGTACCGCCATCGCGGCCTGCCAGCCATGCGCTTACGGGGCTTCACGCTGATTGAAATGATGGTGGTGATCGTGATCGTCGCCATTCTCGCCTCCATCGCCTACCCGTCCTACATGGAAAGCGTCCGACGCGCCCGGCGCACTGACGCGACCCGCGCCCTGATGGAAGCCGCGGCGGCGATGGAACGCTATTTCAGCCAGCACCAGAGCTACGCCAATGCCACGGCGGGTACCGGCGCCAACGATGTGTTTAGCAGCAACTCGCAGGATGGGTTCTACACCTTGGGCTTTGGCGCCAACCCGACGGCGTCGGCCTATGCCCTCGTAGCCAGGCCCGTCGCCGGAACGACTCAGGCAAGCGACCAATGCGGCAATTTCATGCTCAATAATCTTTCGGTGCGCAGCGTCAGCGGTGCCAGCGCCACGGCGCAGGAGTGCTGGCGGATGAATTGATCGCCGCGCCCGCTACCGCCTGAAAACAAAAGCGGCCAGCGCGAAGCAGAAGCCGGCAAGCGCCGCCAGCACGGCTTGGCGCGGGTCGTGGAGGCTGGTGCGCAGGGCGAGTTCCAGCGAATAGGCGTGGTGCAAGGCAAGGAACAGCGAGCCGATGGAGAGCGCCATCCAGGCTCGCCGGCGCGCGCGCGCGAGGCCTGGCAGAAAACAGCATTCGATAGAGAGCCCGGCGGCGAATGCCTGGGTTCCGAAGGCCGCGGCCAAGGCCCAGACGGCCAGCGTGTAGCCGTTCATGCCGCTTGATAGGCCATGACGAAACGGCGCAGGGCCTCATCCAGGGTGGCGCGCGGACAGCCGAAATTGAGGCGCAGCCAGCCGGGAGCGCCAAAGTCCGCGCCGTCCGACAGGCCCAGTCCATGCGCTTCGAAATGCCGGGCCGGATCGGCAAGCCCCAGGCCGCGAACGTCGATCCAGGCGAGATAGGTGGCTTCCACCGGACTCATGCCAAGCTTCGGGCAGGCGGCCACGGTCGCCGCCACGCGGTCGCGGTTAGCGGCCAAATAGGCGATCAGCTCGCGCCGCCAGGCTTCGCCCTCGCGGTAGGCGGCCTCGCAGGCGGCGAGCCCAAGCACATTGGGATGCGGCACGATGCCGTCCATGGCCTGCCGGAAGCGGCGGCGTAGCATCGCATCGGGAATGAGCGCGAAGGCGCAGCCCAGGCCCGGTATGTTGAAGGTCTTGGATGGCGCGAGCAGCGTGATGCTGCGCCGGGCGGCATCGGGCGACAGGCGCGCGAAGGGGAGGTGCCGCTTGTCCTTGTCGAGAATCAGGCCGCAATGAATCTCGTCGGAACAGACGATGAGATCGCGCTCGGCGGCAAAATCGGCGAGGGCTTGCAATTCGCCTTTGGTCCAGCAGCGGCCCACCGGATTGTGCGGATGACACAGCAGAATGAGGCGGGGGTCCGCCGTTGCCGCAGCGGAAAGCGCCGCCATGTCCCAATGCCAGCGGCCATCCTGATGCGCCAGTTCGACCCGTTGCAGGGCGCGCCCGGAAAAACGGGGGGCCGATAAAAAGGGCGGATAGACCGGGGTCGCCGTCAACACCGCGCCGTCGACTACGCGGCAGGCGATGTTGAGGCCGGTGACCAGGCCCGGCAGCCAGACGATCCATTCGGGCTCGACCGGCCAGCCGTATTCGTCCGCCAGATGGGAGACGACCGCCGCTTCGAGGGAAGGCGTCGGGCCGCCGTAGCCGAAGATGCCCTCTTCCATCCGCCGGCGCAGCGCGGCAAGGACGGCCGGCGGGGCCGCGAAATCCATGTCGGCAACCCACAGCGGCAGGATGTCGCGGCCGGCGTACTTGCCCCATTTGAGCGAATCGCTGCCGCGCCGCTCAATCGGCGTATCAAAAATACTCATAGGTCGAGATGTTGGTAGAGGGCTGTCGACAAATAACGCTCGCCATAGGAGGGAATCACGACGACGATCAGCTTGCCGGCGTTTTCTGGCCGCCGCGCCAGTTGCAGCGCGGCCCAGGTGGCGGCCCCGGAGGAAATGCCGACCAGCAGCCCTTCTTCCGCCGCCAGACGGCGAGCGGTGGCGAAGGCGTCCTCATTGGCGACTCGGATCACCTCGTCGTAGATGGCGGTATTGAGCGTCTTGGGAACGAAGCCCGCGCCGATGCCCTGGATGGGGTGCGGCCCCTTGACGCCGCCGGACAGCACCGGCGAGGCTTCCGGTTCGACGGCAACGACGCGCGCGCCGGGTTTTTTCGCCTTGAGCGCCTCGCCGACGCCGGTCACGGTGCCGCCGGTGCCGACCCCGGCGACCAAGATATCCACCTGGCCCTCGGTATCGCGCCAGATTTCCTCGGCCGTGGTATGACGATGCGCCTCGGGATTGGCCGGGTTTTCAAATTGCTGGGGAATGAAGTATTTCGCATCGCTCTCGGCCAGCGCTTTCGCCTTCGCGATGGCGCCGCCCATGCCTTCGGAGCCCGGCGTCAGGATCAATTCCGCGCCGTAGGCTTTCAACAGCAGCTTGCGCTCGCGGCTCATGGTTTCCGGCATCACGAAAGCGGCCTTGATGCCGCGCGCGGCGCAGATCATGGCCAGACCAATGCCGGTATTGCCCGAGGTCGGCTCCAGCACCACGGTATCGGGGCCGATTTTGCCGGCAGCAATGGCGGCGTCGAGCATGGCGAGCGCGATGCGGTCTTTGACGCTGTGGCCGGGATTGAAATATTCGAGCTTGGCGACAAGCGTGGCGACAGCGCCTTCGGCGACGCGGTTGAGCCGGACCAGCGGCGTGTTGCCGACCAGTTCGGCGACGTTGTTGGCGATTTTCATCAATATTCCTCCAGAAATGGACAGCGCCAGTCTAGGGGGTATCGGCGGGCGGCCAAAGACGAAAAATGCAATTGGTTATAAGGCTTGGTCATTAGCCGAGGAATAGCTTATAAACCGGATTCTGGCTCTCATCGCAATGGGCGTAGCCCAGCTTGGTCAGGAAGGCCCGGAATTCGTCCATTTCGTCCGCCGGCACCTGCATGCCGACCAGCACCCGGCCATAGTCGGCGCCGTGATTGCGATAGTGGAAGAGGCTGATATTCCAGCCGGCGCTCATCTGGGTCAGGAAATTCATCAGCGCCCCGGGGCGCTCCGGGAACTCGAAGCGGTAAATCAGCTCATGCAGACCGTTCTTGCAGACTTCCGGCGCATGGCCGCCAACCATGTGGCGGACGTGGTTCTTGGCCATTTCGTCATCGGAGAGATCGAGCGTCGGATAACCGTGCTTCTCCAGGCTGTCGGCCAGGCGCTGCGATTCCCTGCGGTCGGCCACCTGAAGGCCGACATAGACATGCGCCGCGCTCTCGGTGTGATAGCGGTAATTGAATTCGGTGATATTGCGCTGGCCGATGAGCGAGAGAAATTTCTTGTAAGCCCCCGGCTTCTCCGGCAGCGTCACCGCGAACACCGCCTCGCGCCGCTCGCCGAACTCGGCCCGCTCGGCGACAAAGCGCAGGCGGTCGAAATTCATATTGGCGCCGGAGGTCACGGCGACCAGATTCTTGTCCTTCAACTTGTGCTGGCGGGCGTATTCCTTGGCCCCGGCCACGGCCAGCGCGCCGGCCGGTTCGAGAATCGAGCGGGTATCCTCGAAAACATCCTTGATCGCCGCGCAAATGGCGTCGGTATCGACCAGTACGATGTCATCCAGATGTTCCCGGCACAGCCGGAACGTCTCCTCGCCCACCTGCTTGACCGCGGTGCCATCGGCGAACAGGCCGACCTGTTCCAGGCGCACCCGCTTGCCGGCGGCGATGGACTGTTTCATTGCATCGGCATCGAAAGTCTCGACCCCGATGACCTTGATATGGGGACGCAGGCGCTTGATGTAAGCGGCCACGCCGGCGGCCAGACCGCCGCCGCCAATGGCGCAGAACACGGCATGAATCGGGCCGTGGTGGCGCGAATGCTGGCGCAGGATTTCCATGCCGACGGTACCCTGACCGGCAATGACCTCGGGATCGTCGAAGGGATGAACGAAAGTCAGCTTGTCCTGTTTTTCCAGTTCTTGCGCGCGGGCATAGGCTTCATCGAAGGAGTCGCCATACAGCACGACCTCTCCGCCGCGCTGGCGAACCGCCTCGACCTTGATGCCCGGCGTCGAGGTCGGCATCACGATGACCGCCCGGCAGCCGAGCCGGGCCGCCGACAGCGCCACGCCCTGAGCGTGGTTGCCGGCCGAGGCGCAGATGACGCCGCGCTTCAACTTGTCGGCCGAGAGACTGGCAATCTTGTTATACGCGCCGCGCAGCTTGAAGGAAAACACCGGCTGCATATCCTCGCGCTTCAGGCATAGCGCGTTGCCGATCCGCGCCGACAAATTGGCCGCCCGCTCCAGCGGCGTTTCGACGGCGACATCGTAGACCTGGGCGTTGAGGACTTTTTCGAGATAATCCGGATGCATCGCGGCGACTCATTGAGCAAAACGATGATTCTACGGGGGGCGCGGCCAAACGTCACGGCGAGCGCGAAACCTCCTCAGCTCCAATCTTTCGCCCCCTTGCCGCAAGCCCCTCTTGAAAGCCCCAGCCAACGCCCCCATAATGGAAAACATGGTTGTAATTCCGGCAATCTGGAGGCGTTCTGGACAGGGGTTCGATTCCCCTCACCTCCACCTGAACCCATCACGGTGGGTTGAGTTGGGGGTGTACTGGCTTCGACAGGGCGGGCAAAGGTGCGCAGGCAACCCGAA
>CAZFHE010000268.1:0-3860 GCA_964518615.1 uncultured Dechloromonas sp.
TGATCGACGGCGGCAAGGGCCAGGTCGCCTCGGCCTGGGCGGCGCTGGCCGACCTCGGCCTGAGCCACCTGAACCTGATCGGCGTCGCCAAGGGCGAAGAGAGAAAACCCGGCTTGGAGAGCCTGATTTTTCCCGAGGCCGATGGCCGCCCGCCGCTTAATCTGCCCGCCGATCACCCGGCCCTGCACTTGATTCAGGAAGTGCGCGACGAGGCGCACCGCTTTGCCATCACCGGCCACCGCGCCCAGCGCGGCAAGGCGCGCAAGACCTCGACGCTCGAAAGCCTGCCCGGCGTCGGTCCGGCAAGGCGCAAGGCGCTGGTTGCCCGCTTCGGCGGCATTGCCGGCGTGCTGGCCGCCAGCATCGAACAACTGGCCGACGTGCCCGGCATCAGCCGCGACATGGCTGAAAAGATACATTCCGCTTTACACTGACGGCTTATGCCCTTCAACCTGCCCATCCTGCTCACCTGGCTGCGCATCGTCGCGATCCCCATGCTGATTGCGCTCTATTTCCTGCCGGCCTCCTGGTTGACGCAGGTCGAGCGCGATCTGTTCGCCACCTCGCTCTTCATCGCCGCCGCCGTCACCGACTGGGCCGACGGCTACCTCGCCCGCCGGCTTGGCCAGACCTCGGCCTTCGGCGCTTTCCTCGATCCGGTCGCCGACAAGCTGATGGTCGCCGCGGCCCTGATCGTGCTGGTCCAGCTTGGCCGCATCGACGCCATCATCGCCACCATCATCATCGGCCGCGAAATCACCATATCGGCGCTGCGCGAATGGATGGCCAAAATCGGCGCGGCCCGGAGCGTCGCCGTCTCCCTGCTCGGCAAGGTCAAGACCGCCGCCCAGATGACGGCCATTCCGCTCCTGCTATACCACGCGCCGCTCTTTGGCATCGACGTCGCCCGCATCGGCAACGGGCTGATCTGGCTTGCCGCCCTCTTGACCCTGTGGTCGATGGGCTACTACCTGCACATGGCCTGGCCGGAAATCGCCAAGCGCACGGCAGACGAAGCATAGAAGCTCTGGCGCGGAAGGTCTTGACATGGCGGGCGAGGCCTCTATAATGCGCCCTTCGTTTGACGCGGCAGTAGCTCAGTTGGGAGAGCGCAACCTTGCCAAGGTTGAGGTCGAGAGTTCGAGACTCTTCTGCCGCTCCAGGATTTTCGAGGGAAGCATAGCCTTCTTTCTAGTGGTATCGCAGGACAAGACAGGGCGCGATAGCAAAGCGGTTATGCACCGGATTGCAAATCCGTGTAGGTCGGTTCGACTCCGGCTCGCGCCTCCAGAAATTTGCGGCAGTAGCTCAGTTGGTAGAGCGCAACCTTGCCAAGGTTGAGGTCGAGAGTTCGAGACTCTTCTGCCGCTCCAGTAGAAGAAAAAGGGAAAGCGCAGCGGCGCTTTCCCTTTTTTGTTGCCGGGTCGCCGACAGGATCGACCCGCCGCCCGGGTGGTGAAATTGGTAGACACAAGAGACTTAAAATCTCTCGGCCTCTGGCTATACGGGTTCGATTCCCGTCCCGGGCACCACGGAATTTTCGTCAGGCCTTCATCCGCTCCAGGCTCATGGCGAGGATGCGCCGGGCGGATTCTCCGTTGTGTCGTCGCAGTGTGGTAGATTCGGGCAGTGCGCCATTTCGCCGCGCCCATTTTCATTCGATGTCATGACTATACTGACCTGGGTCATACGCTTTGTCATATTCTTTTTTCTGGTCGTTTTCGCGGTCCAGAATACCGATCCGGTAACCCTCAATCTGCTGCTCGACCAGGTTTGGCAAGCGCCGCTGGTCATCGTGCTGCTGGCCTTTTTCGCGGCCGGCGCGGTGCTTGGCGCGTTGTCGCTGGTGGGCGTGCTGTATCGCCAGCGGCGCGAGATTTCGCGTCTGCGCCAGCAAGTGGCGGGCAAGGCGGCGCAGGGGGCGATGTCGGAATTGCCGCCGGCTCCATGAGCGATCTGTTCGAATACTGGCAACTGCTGCTGATTCCCGCCTTCTTCGCCCTTGGCTGGGCGGCGGCGCGGGTCGATATCCGGCAGGTGGTGCGCGAATCGCGGGTGCTGCCGCGTTCTTATTTTCAGGGCTTGAATTTCCTGCTCAACGAGCAGCCGGACAAGGCCATTGATTCCTTTCTCGAAGTCGCCAAGGTCGATTCGCAGACCGTCGAGCTGCATTTTGCCCTCGGCAACCTGTTCCGCCGCCGCGGCGAGACGGAGCGGGCGATCCGCATGCACCAGAGCCTGATCGACCGGCCCGATCTCGTCGATAGCGTGCGTCTGCATGCGCTGGCAGAACTCGGTCAGGATTTCCTGAAGGCGGGGCTGCTCGACCGCGCCGAGGAAATTTTCAACAAATTGATCGGCACCGCCTTCGAGGAGGAGGCCAAGCGCAATCTGCTGGAAATTTACCAGGTCGAGAAGGAGTGGCAGAAAGCCATCCATCTCGCGCGCGAATTGCCCAATGCGGCGACGCAACAGGAGGTGGCCGAGTTTTATTGCGAACTGGCGGCGGGCGAGATCATGCGCTCCAAGCCCGATTCGGCGCGGGCCTGGCTTGAATCGGCGATACAGCAGAATCGCCAGTGCGTGCGCGCCAGCCTGTTGCAGGGCGATCTATTGTTGCAGGAAGGCAAGCCGCAGGCGGCCATCGAGGCCTGGCAGCGCATCGAGCAGCAGAATCCCGCTTACCTTGCGCTGGTTGCACAGCGCCTGCTCGACGCCTATCGCAAGCTGGAGCGCCGCGACGAGGGCATCGCGCTACTGAGCGGCTATCTCGAACGTTATCCCTCGCTCGATCTGATCGAAGTCGTGTATCAGCTGGTGCTTGAGAACGAGGGCAGCGAGGCGGCCTACCGTCTGGTGCGCGCCGAATTGCAGCGCAATCCGACCCTGCTTGGCCTGGAAAAACTGATGAGCGCGCGCCTGCCGCTGGTCGCGCCGGATTTTCGTTCCGACCTGGAATTGGCCAAATCCATCATCCAGGGGTATACCCAGCGTCTGTCGCGCTATCGGTGCAATAATTGCGGTTTCAAGGCCCGCCAGTTCTATTGGCGTTGCCCGGCCTGCGGCGGTTGGGAAACCTATCCGCCGCGGCGCAGCGAAGAGTTTGATCAATCCCTGTAGGAATTTCTCATGAAGATTACTGTTGTTGGCAGCGGCTACGTCGGGCTGGTCAGCGGCGCTTGCCTGGCCGAGGTGGGTAACGATGTCCTGTGCATGGATGTCGATCCGGCGAAAATCCGCATTCTCGAAGAAGGCGGCATTCCCATTTACGAACCCGGTTTGCAGGAAATGGTGCAGCGCAATGTCGCCGCTGGCCGCTTGCATTTCACCACCGACGCCGAGCGGGCGGCGCGCCACGGCACCATCCAGTTCATCGCCGTCGGCACGCCGCCGGACGAGGACGGCTCGGCTGACCTGCAATATGTACTGGCCGCGGCGCGCAATATCGGCCGCGTGATGACCGATTACAAGGTGGTGATCGACAAGAGCACGGTGCCGGTCGGCACCGGCGCCAAGGTCAAGGCGGCGCTGCAAGAAGAATTGCAAAAGCGCGGCGTCGACATTCCCTTCAGCGTCGTCTCCAACCCGGAATTCCTCAAGGAAGGCGCGGCCGTCGAAGACTTCATGCGTCCCGACCGCATCGTCATCGGCGCGGAGGACGAGCAGGCCATCCACCTGATGCGCGCGCTGTACGCCCCCTTCCAGCGCAATCACGAGCGCCTGATCGTGACCGATGTCAAAAGCGCCGAACTGATCAAGTACGCCGCCAATGCCATGCTGGCGACGCGCATCAGCTTCATGAACGAACTGGCCAATCTGGCCGAAGTGCTCGGCGCCGACATCGAGATGGTGCGCCAGGG
>CAZFHE010000269.1:0-6836 GCA_964518615.1 uncultured Dechloromonas sp.
TTTCCCTTGCGCCTCTCCTTCACCGGGATAAACCCGCAGGGCTTCTCTTTGCTGATGTACGGAGAGGGATTGGGCGATTTCCTGTATGCGCGCTTCGGTTCGGAATCTTCGAGCGTTGAAGGGGGAGGGGATGAGCAGGTCGAGAGGGATTTTTCGGATTGTTGCCTCGGACATGTCGGGAATCTCCTTTACCGGACCGTCATGGGGAGAAGAAAGCGCCGCGCCCATGAGGGGTTTTTGCGAATCGGCATTGATGCCCGGCACAACCCACAAGGGGGCGTACTTGGGATAGTTTTTTCAACCCCGACCTCTTCGAGCGTTGTGTTCATCTTGCATCTGCTCACGACGAAGGCATGACTCCGCCAGAGATCGCCGCGCATGTCAAGAGAAAATTTGATGACAGGTGCGGCTGCTTCGCATGGCATGGAACTGGGGTGCCCGGCGCGAGCGCCCCGGCATGATGTTTGCCGGTGAATGCCCCGAGAAACGGCGTCGGTGCTGGCATTGCCAGAACCTTGGGCTTATCGAGTTGCCCCTCTTGCCGTCGATGGCGTCATCGAATTCCGTGCCGCACAGCAGGTTGCTGCCGTTGCTGGGGATACTGTTTGAAACCCGGTTTGCCAGGGCGATGTCGATGGTTTGCGCGACGCCCCAAGAGCAGCAGAGCGGCCTTGAAGGCGTCGAAGTGTTTCAGGACAGCCTTTCCGCAACCCCAGGCTACACCCCCAACACCCGCCCATACCCCGCCAGTCCCTGCGCCAGCGAATAACGGGTGGCAATATCGCGTCTGGCCTGCCGGCGCAGCGGTTGTTGCGCGGCCGGATCGTTCAGGGTCTCGATGATGCGTTCGGCAATGCCCGGATAGTCGAAGAAATCCACCAGCCAGCCGTTCTCGCCATGGCGGATGACTTCGCGCACCGGCGCGGTGTCGGCGCCGATGATGAGGCAGCCGCTGGCCATGGCTTCGAGCATGGACCAGGAAAGTACAAAGGGATAAGAAAGGTAAATGTGCGCGGCAGAGACTTGCAGCACGCGCAGATAGCGCTCATAGGGCAGTTTGCCCAGAAAGTGGGTGCGTTTGGGGTCGAGCGCGATGTCGCGGCAAAGTTTCTCCCGCCAATTGGCGGCATCCTTGGGGCGCTGGCCGTAGCTGACCTCGTCGCCCCCGACGATCAGGGTCTGACAGTGGGGATGCCGGCGCTGGACGATGGAGAGGGCGCGCAAAAAGCTGTGGATGCCCCGGTAGGGTTCGAGATTGCGGGCCACATAGGTGATGACCGGGTCGCCGGCTTTCACCTGAGCGCCGCTCGGCAAGGTGACGCTTGCCTGCGGATCGGGCGTGAGCGGCTCGGTGGCGATGCCTTCGTGCAGTACATGAATCTTGGATTGGAAGATGTCGGGATGCACGCTGCGCTGCCAGGCGGTCGGGCAGACGCTCTCGTCGCACAAGGTCAGGTTCAGCGCGTGCAGGGCATTCCAGGTGCGGATGCGGGCGTGGTCATCGAGCGTGGCGGGAAATTCGGGATCGAAGCCGACATCCGCGCCCTGGGCCTGGTAGTACCACTCGCAGAAGTGAATGAGGCGGGTCTTTGGAAAGACATCGCGCAAATAGAGCGTGTCGCCCCAGCCGGGGTGGGCGAGCACGACATCGGGGATGAAGCCCTGGCGCTTGAGTTGCAGATAGGCGCGCGCGGCGGCTTGGCCCACGCGCACGGCCTGTTCCATCGGGCGCAGGTAAGGATGACCGCCGGGCGGGCAATGGGGCGAGCGATAGCGCAGATGCGACAAGCCGGCCATGCCCGGCGACCCGGCGCCGCCCAGGCCGACGACGCGAAGGTCTTGACGCTGGGCCCACTGAGCGGCCAGATGGCGGAATTGACCGGGGAAATTGGGATGGACGAGCAGGAGGTTGCGCGGCTTTTGTTCCAGATTCCCATCCCGACTCCCATCCCCACTCACGCCCCTTCCTCCGCCACCACCTCCATCTGCCGGGTCGTGTGGTCGCCGCCGAGTTCGATGACCTCATCCACATGCAAGCCCCGGGGAATCTGGTGGGTGATGAAGAGCATCGTCACCTGACCCTTCAGCTGATTGATGGTCTTGGCGAAATGCTCGGCGGTGTGCTGGTCGAGATTGGAGACGGCTTCGTCGAAGATCAGAATCTTCGGGCGTTTCAACAAGGCGCGGGCAATCGCGATGCGTTGCCGCTGTCCGCCCGAGAGCCCGGTGCCGCGCTCGCCGATTTCGGTCTGGTAGCCATCGGGCAGATGTTCGATCACCTCATGGATTTCGGCGGCCTTACAGGCCTTGATGACCTCCTCGAAGCTGGCATGGGGATGGGCCATTACCAGGTTGTCGTACAGGGCGCCCGCGAAGAGCACGGTTTCTTGCGGCACGACGCCGAACACGGCGCGCAGCTCGTTGGCGGCCAGGTGCCGGATATCCTTGCCGTCGAGCAGAATCTGGCCTTCATTGGGGTGATGAAAGCCGAGCAGCAGTTTGGCCAGCGTACTCTTGCCGCAGCCGGAAGGGCCCATCAGCACGGTCAGGTGTCCCGGTTTGAGACTCAGGTTGAGATTGCGGTAAAGCCAGGGATGGTGCTCGCTGTAACGAAAGGCGAGATGGCGAAGGTCGATGCGTCCGGGCCCCTGGTTTTCTCGGGTGGGGGTCAAGGTGTGGGGTTCTTGCGGCATGTCGAGAATGTCGCCCAGGCGCTTGACGGCGATATTGGCCTGCTGGAATTCCTGCCACAGACCCACCAGGCGCAACAGCGGCTGGCTCATCCGGGCGGCGAACATCTGAAAGGCCACCAGCATGCCGACGGTGAAGCCTTCGTTCTGCATGACCAGCAGGGCCCCGAAGATCAGGATGGACAGGGTCATCACCTGTTCGAGGCCATTGCTGGCGACGTTGTAGGTATTGCCGACCTGCCGGGTGGAGAAGCCGGCGGCGAGGTACTGGGCGAGATAGTCGCCGTACTTGCGGTCGATGTCGGCTTCCATTTGCAGGGATTTGACGGTGGCCATGCCGGCCACGTATTCGGTGAGAAAGGCCTGATTTCTCGCGCCGAGCATGAATTGCCGGTTCAACTTCTCGCGAAAGACGGGGGCGACGAAGAAGCTGATGAGGGCGATGGCCCCCAGGAGGCCGGCGGCGATCAGCGAGAGTTGCCAACTGTAGGCGAACATGACCGCCAGGAAGATGAACAGAAAGGGCAGGTCGAGAATCAGCGTGACGGCGGCGCCGGAGACGAATTCGCGAATGGTCTCGACGCCGTGCAGGCGGGCCACCAGGGCGCCGGTCGGGCGATTCTCGAAATAGGGCACGGGCAGCCGCAGCAGATGGCGAAAGACCTGGCTGCCGAGCACGGCGTCGATGCGATTACCCGTGTGCAGCACCAGATATTGGCGCAGCCAGGTCATGCCGCTGGTAAAGAGCATGAACATGAAGAGCGCCACGCCCAGCACGATGAGGGTGCTGTGGGTCTGATGCACGATGACCTTGTCGATGATGACCTGGGTGAACAAGGGCGTGGCCAGGCCGACCAACTGGATGGCCAGACTGGCCGTGAGCACGTCGCGCCAGATGGGCTTGTGTTTCAGGAGTTCCGGAATGAACCAGCGAAAGCCGAAGGCTTTCTTGGGGGGCTCGAAACCGGCAACGGCCTCGTCCTGGCCGGCCGCCTCCCGGGCAACCAGAATCAGCCTGGGTTCGAGCTGCCCGTCGGCCTCCTCGACGGCCAGGGTTTCCGGCGCGGGCGCGCCGGGGCGGAAATAGAGGAACTTGTTGCCATCGGTCTTGAGAATCAGGACGGGCAGGCAGGGAACCGGGGCTTCACCGCCCGGAGCGTCGAGGGCGGGGCGCTCGGTTTGGGGCGCCGCCCGGAGAAAGGCAATGGCCGGCAGCGGCAGGGTGTGCCAGTCGTCGGGCCGGGTCGAGACGCCCGTCTTGTAACCCAGACGGCGCGCCGCCTCGTGCAAGGTGGCGAGATCGTGCGGCGGCGGAAATTCCTGCTCGATCAGCTTGGGATCGAAGGGGATGCGGTAAAGACTGCACAAACTGCCGAGCAACCACAGCAAATCCCGATACGCCAGCCCCGCTTCTGAGGTTTGCATTGCCGCCGATGTCTGCATCACCCCACCCCCTGAGAAACCGCCATTCTCGAACGGCGGGAATGATGCGTCAATATTGTTGGGGGGTTTTCTCAGGAGGTTCTTGCAATTGCTCTGGGGAAATCCCCCGGCTGTCGCCTTGTCAGTTCCGGCTTGCCGTGGCGAGAAAATGCTCGATGCGCCGGCTGACGGCATCCGTCAGATCGGGCGCCAGGCAGTCGAAGCTTTCGGCGTCGAATGAGTTGCCAAGCCAGGTGATTTGCCGCTTGGCCAACTGGCGGGTGGCGTAAATGCCGCGATCGCGCATTTCGGGGTAGGAGATCAGGCCGTCCTGGGCGGCCCACATCTGGCGGTAGCCAACACAGCGCATCGAGGGCAGCTCCGGGTTCAAGGCGTATTTTTTTCGCAGCCCGCGCAACTCGCCATCGAGGCCGGCGAGCAGCATTTCGTCGAAGCGGCGGGCGATGCGCGCATGCAGCGCGGCGCGATCGGCGGGCAGCAGGGCGAGGCTGAGCATGGCGTAGGGCGGCGGCTGGCATTCGCTGGCGGCCAGGAGCTCTGACATCGGCTGGCCGCTGAGCTGGCAGATTTCCAGCGCTCTTTGCAGGCGCTGGCTGTCGGTCGGATGCAGCCGCGCGGCGGTGACCGGGTCGAGCGCGGCGAGGCGGGCGTGCAGGGCCGGCCAGCCCAGGCGGGCCGCTTCGGCGTCGATTTCGGCGCGCAGCGCGCCATCGGCCTTCGGCAATTCGGCGAGGCCATGCAAGAGGGCGCGGAAATAAAGCATGGTGCCGCCGACCAGCAGCGGCACCTTGCCGGCTGCCGTGATGTCGGCCATCGCCGCGAGCGCGTCGGCGCGAAAACGCGCCGCCGAGTAGCTTTCTTCCGGGCTGATCAGGTCGATCAGCCGGTGCGGCGCGCGGGCCAGGGTCGCGCGGTCCGGCTTGGCGGTGCCGATGTCCATGTCGCGAAACACCAGGGCCGAATCGACGCTGATCAATTCGACGGGGAAGCGCTCGGCCAGGGCCAGGGCCACGGCGGTCTTGCCCGAGGCGGTCGGGCCCATCAGCAGGATGGCGGGGGGCAGCGGGGGGGGCGTCATGGCGGCGAATGTTAACACGATGACGGAAGGCTTCCTGGCGGCGGCGACCGGCCTATTCTTAAGCCATATTTGATTAAAATCAAAAAATGTATTAAATGGAACGCGTTGTGACGATTTGACCTTTTGCGAGCCACAAGGAGGGTGTGTGCGAGATCATGGCCCGATCAACATCGAAACCCATTTGAGTCGCATTGCGCTGTTTAGCGGCCTGGAGCCGGAGCACATCGCGGCCATTGCCAAAGTGACGCGGGAGATACGCTGCAAGAAGGGCGAGGCGCTCTTTCACCGCGGCGACCCTTGCAGCGGTTTTCATATCGTGGTGGTGGGGCAGATCAAACTGTCCTTCACCTCGCCGCAGGGAATCGAGAAAGTCGTCGAGGTGATTGGACAGGGGCAGACTTTTGGCGAGGCGATCATGTTCCTCGACAAGACCTATGTCGTCTCGGCCCAGGCCCTGGCCGACTCCTTGCTGCTGCATGTGCCAAAGTCGGCAATTTTGGCCGAGCTGGATCAGAATCACGAATTCGGGCGCAGGATGCTGGCGGGTCTGGCCATGCGCGCACACCAGTTGATGCTCGATGTCGAGGGCTATTCGCTCTTGTCCGGCAAGCAGCGCATCATCGGCTATCTGCTGCACGAAATTCCAGAGTCCGAGCAGTTACGGAATGCCGCGGTGGTCGAACTGACGGTGACCAAGGGCGTGATTGCCTCCCGTCTCAATCTGACGCAGGAGCATTTTTCGCGCATTCTGCACGAACTCAGCGTGCTGGGCTTGATCCAGGTGGATGGCAAGCGCATCAATATTCCCAGCCTGGCTCACTTGCGGGCCGAACTGCAATAGCTTGGCGCGGCTTGGCGCTCGCTAGAGCGGTTTCGTTGTGTACTTTTTCGCGCTGCTGCCCCCACCCTAACCCTCCCCCGCAAGCAGGGGAGGGGATCTGGCCCCTTCCCCCGCTTGCGGGGGAAGGCTGGGATGGGGGCAAGCAGCGAAAACGGGGGACTTTTCAATGAGAGTGAGAGCGCCTCACTTCCCGATCAGCCCCTTGAAGGACTTCTTGGCGCTGTCCGCCGCGGCGCCGACGCTTTGGGTCACGGCATTCACGCCGTCGCTCAGGGATTTGGTCAGGGTTTTCAGCATCTGCGCATTCAGTTCGGAGAGGATGGCCTGGGCCAGATGGGAGGCATCGACGCCGCCGCTTTTCTTGCCGATGTCGCGCAGTTCGATATCGGGCAGATCCAGATCGACATCGAGCAGGCCGCTGTAACTGACTTTCGCATTGCGGATGCTGAGCGACTCGATAATCATTTTTTTCTGGTCGCCGCTATTTTCGTCTCGGCTCTTGTCTTTACCGGAGACGCCGAGATATTGCTCGACATTGCGCAAGATGACGTCGAAATTGCTGAGGCCGTTGCTGTTTTTTTCGTAGCTGATATGCGGGCCGTTCAGCGCGATGCTACGGATCAGCACCACATCCTTGGCGAGGCTCGATGGCTCCAGGGAGAGCGCGATCCGGTCCGCCTTCAGCGCATGGGGGGTCTTGAAGCCCTTGGGATTGCCGAGTTTGAGCTGGGCGATCGAGCCTTCGCCATCGGCGGCCGAAATGTTGACCGCGCCGACGCCGACT
>CAZFHE010000270.1:0-5832 GCA_964518615.1 uncultured Dechloromonas sp.
CGCGAAGACCAGCCCTGGCTGATCCTTTTTCGTTCCCGAGAGAAAGTAGGCATGTCCCATGGGCGGGTCGTACAGGTTGTTCACATCGTCGCAGTCGATGGCGTAGACATTTTTCGGCGTTTTCTCCATGTCCTCCGGCCCGCTGTGACCAAGGCGGCGCGAGGCTTCGGCATTTTTCAGGTTGGACACCTTGCTGGCGCGCAGGGCCAGATCGTCCGAGGCGTAATAGACCACCACGTTGCGTGCGACGTGGCTGATGAGTTCGCCTTCCTCACCCTTTTGCAGTGATTCGTTGACGATGTCGGCGGCGGCCATGAAGATGTTGCGGAACAATAGCGGCAAGCCCTGCGGCTGGTCGTAACGACGCCAGTTGGCGAGCGTCTGGCGCAGCACGCGGTTGCCCATCGAATGCGCCAGGATGTTCACCCGTTTCAGGCAGGGCGCGTCGATTTGCGCGGCTTGCGAGCGCCATTGCATGAAGCCTTGCAGCAGCCGGGCGAAAGTGAAGGCGCTTTGGTCGGCGGCTTTCTGGTCATCCCAGTAATCCTTAATCACGCCCAGATCGTTATCGCACGGCCAGATCAGCGGCAGCACCAACACTTCGTTGGCTTTTTGCTTGTCGCACAGCTTTTGCAATTCTTCGGCTCTGGGGAAGATGTTTTCTTCCGGCAGGTTGGAAAAACCGTGGATGTAGATCAGTATCTGCCGATATTTCGATTCCTTGAGCCTTGGCAATAGCCGGGGGCCGATTTCCTCGTATTTGCCTTTGGCATGGCGCTCGCAGCAGAAGAAGCTGCGGCAGGACGAGTTGTTGCCCAGGTCGAAAACAAAATCCTTGTTGAGTTCGGGTTCGGTGTTAACCGTCGGCATACGGCTGGTGATGAACAGCATGGCGTCTCTTCCTCAAAAAAAACGGGAACCCCGATGACTGCGGGTTCCCGTTTGGCGGCCTTGGCCTGGGCGGCCTTATTTGACGATCTGGTTCAGTTCGCCCCTGGCGTAGCGCTCGGCCATTTTTTCCATCGGAATCACCTTGATCCGGCTGGCTTGCCCCGCGCAGCCGAAGGCTTCATAGCGGGCGAGGCAGATTTTCTTGGCGGCTTCGCGGGCCGGCTTCAAGTAGTCGCGCGGGTCGAACTTGCCGGGATTTTCGGCGAAGTAGCGGCGGATGGCGCCGGTCATGGCCAGACGGATGTCGGTGTCGATATTGACCTTGCGCACGCCGTGCTTGATGCCATTGACAATTTCTTCGACCGGCACGCCGTAGGTTTCCTTCATGTCGCCGCCGAATTCGCGAATTTCGGCCAGTAGCTCCTGCGGCACGCTGGAAGAGCCGTGCATGACCAGATGGGTATTCGGGATGCGGGCGTGGATGGCCTTGATGCGGTCGATGGCCAGAATGTCGCCGGTCGGCTTCTTGGTGAATTTGTACGCGCCGTGGCTGGTGCCGATGGCGATGGCCAGCGCGTCGCAATTGGTTTGTTTGACGAAATCGGCGGCCTGATCGGGATCGGTCAGCAATTGCTCGCGGGTCATGTGGCCCTCGGCGCCATGGCCGTCCTCCTTGTCGCCCTGCATGGTTTCGAGCGAGCCGAGCACGCCCAGCTCGGCCTCGACCGAGACGCCGATGGCGTGGGCGAACTTGACCACCTCGCGGGAGACGGCAACGTTGTATTCGTAGGAGGAGGTGGTCTTGCCATCGGCTTCCAGCGAGCCGTCCATCATCACCGAGGTGAAGCCGGAGCGGATCGCGGCCATGCACACCGCCGGACTCTGGCCGTGATCCTGGTGCATGACGATGGGCAGATGCGGGTAGGCTTCGAGCGCGGCCAGGATCTGGTGGCGCAGGAAAGGCTCGCCGGCATATTTGCGGGCGCCGGCCGAGGCCTGCATGATGACCGGCGCGTCGATCTGGCTGGCGGCTTCGCAGATGGCCCAGACCTGTTCCATATTGTTGACATTGAAAGCGGGCAGACCGTAGCCGTTTTCGGCGGCGTGGTCGAGCAGTTGGCGCATGGAGACGACGGGCATGGAACCTCCTGTTTTGGTGACTTGATGACGGTTTGAGTTTAGTTGATTTGATGTTCGCCGACGCGAACGATCTTCAGCGTATTGGTGCCGCCGGTGGAGCCGATCGGCTCGCCGATGGTCAGCGCGATCAGATCGCCCGTCTCGACCACGCCGCGGTCGATCAGGAGTTGCTCGGCCTCGGCCAGCAGGCGGTCGCGGTCATTGTGCTGTTGCGGCATGGGCAGCGGACAGACGCCGCGGTACAGCGCCATGCGCCCGACCACGCCCTCGTCGGGCGTCAGCGCGTAGATCGGCACGCCGCAATTCAGGCGGCTCATCCATAGCGCGGTGGAGCCGGTCTGGGTCAGCGCCGCGATGGCCTTGACCTTGAGGTGGCTGGACGTCCAGATGGCGGCCATGGCGATGGATTGGTCGATGCGGGTGAAGACGCGATCGAGAAATTCCCGCTCCAGCGTCACTTGAGCCGAGCGCTCGGCCTCGATACAGATGCGCGCCATGGATTCCACGGTTTCGACCGGATAGCTGCCGGCGGCGGTTTCAGCCGACAGCATCACGGCGTCGGTGCCGTCGAGCACGGCATTGGCCACGTCGGAGACTTCGGCGCGGGTCGGGATGGGCGAATGGATCATGGATTCCATCATCTGCGTGGCGGTGATGGTCAGTTTGTTCTTGTCGCGCGCCAGACGGATCATGCGCTTTTGCAGCGCCGGCACCGAGGCGTCGCCCACTTCGACCGCCAGATCGCCCCGGGCGACCATCACGCCATCCGAGGCATCGAGTATCTCGCCCATGTTGTCGACGGCCTCGACGCGCTCGATCTTGGCGATCAAGAGCGCGGAGCTTCCGGCCGCGCGCAGCAATTGGCGAGCCTTCATCATGTCGGCGGCGCTCTTGGGAAAGGAGACGGCAACGAAATCGACGCCGATTTGCGCGGCGGTGCGGATATCGTCCATGTCCTTGGCGGTCAGCGCCGGCGCGGTCAGGCCGCCGCCCTGGCGATTGATGCCCTTGTTGTTGGAAAGCACGCCGCCGACCACGACCCGGGTATGGATCTCGTGATCGCGCTTGGCGACGACTTCGAGTTTCAGGCGGCCATCGTCGAGCAACAGGATGTCGCCGACGGACACATCCTGGGGCAAATCCTTGTAATCGAGGCCGACGCGCTCCGCGTAGCCGAGGGTGCATTGGGCATCGAGGATGAAGCTCGCCCCGGCTTCGAGCTCGATCTTGCCCTCTTCAAACTTGCCGACGCGGATTTTCGGCCCTTGCAGGTCGCCGAGAATGCCGACGGTGCGGCCAGCCTTGGCGGCGGCGGCGCGAATGCCCTCGGCCCGCATCCGGTGATCATCCGCCGTGCCGTGAGAGAAATTCATCCGCACCACATCGACCCCGGCCCGAACGAGGCGCTCCAGAATCTCAGGCGATGACGAGGCGGGGCCAAGGGTGGCGACGATTTTTGTATGGCGTGGCATGGGTCGGTTTCCGGTCATCAAGGCGTGTGTGTGTGTCGATTGCCGGCGGCGGCTATCGTCCGCCGCCGGCCGTGGCCATGGGCCTAGCCCGCGGCGCGCTCTTCCAGCACGGCGATGGCTGGCAGGGTCTTGCCTTCGAGGAATTCGAGGAAAGCGCCGCCGCCGGTGGAGATGTAACCGACCTCGTCGTGAATATGGAACTTGGCGATGGCGGCCAGGGTGTCGCCGCCGCCGGCGATGGAAAAGGCTTCCGAGTGGGCGATGGCCGAGGCCAGCATCTTGGTGCCGCCAGCGAATTGCGGCAGCTCGAAAACGCCGACCGGGCCATTCCAGACGACGGTGCCGGCATTGGCGATGATTTCCGCGAGCTTGGCGGCGCTCTTCGGGCCGATGTCGAGAATGCGGTCGGTTGCCGACACGGCATCCACCGGAATCTTGTTGGCGCGGGCCAGGGCCGATACCTCATCGGCGACGACGACGTCGGTCGGCAGCGGCACTTCGGCGCCGCGCGCCTTCATAATGTCCATGATGGCGTGGGCTTCCTTGACCAGATCCGGCTCGGCCAGCGACGCGCCGATGCGCTTGCCCGAGGCGAGCAGGAAGGTGTTGGCGATGCCGCCCCCGACGATCAACTGATCCACCTTGTCGGCCAGCGACTTCAGGATGGTCAGCTTGGACGACACCTTGGCGCCGCCGACAATGGCCACCAGCGGATGCTTCGGATCGCGCAGCGCCTTGGAGAGCGCGTCGATCTCGGCCCCCATCAGCATGCCGGCGCAAGCCACCGGCGCATATTTGGCAATGCCGTGGGTGGTCGCCTCGGCGCGGTGGGCGGTGCCGAAGGCGTCATTGACATAGATGTCGCACAGCTGGGCCATTTTCTGCGCCAATTCTTCGTTATTCTTCTTTTCGCCCTTGTTGACGCGGCAATTTTCCAGCAGCACGACCTCGCCCGGATTGACCGTGAAACCGCCGCCAACCCAGTCGGTAATCAGGCGCACCGGCTGCTTCAACATCTGGCCCAGGCGCACGGCGACCGGCATCAGGCTGTCCTCGTGATTCAACTCGCCCTCGGTCGGACGGCCCAGGTGGGAGGTGACCATCACCGCCGCGCCCTTGTCCAGGCAGTACTTGATCGACGGCAGCGAGGCGCGGATGCGGGTGTCCTCGGTGATATTGCCGGCTTCATCCTGCGGCACATTGAGGTCGGCGCGAATGAACACGCGCTTGCCGGAAACATCGAGATCGGTGAGTTTGATGACGTTCATGGTTTCCTCCTGAGAATCAGTTAAGGGGCGGATGCGGGCGTCCAGTATTGCGACCAGTGCTGGGCGACTTCGAGCATGCGGTTGGCGAATCCCCACTCATTGTCGAACCAGACGAAGAGATTGACCAGATGCGCGCCGGCGGTCCGCGTCTGGCTGCCATCGACAATGGCCGAATGCGGATCGTGATTGAAGTCGATCGAGGCATGGGCCTCGTCGGAATAAGCCAGCCGCTTTTGCAGCGGCCCGGCGGCGGCCTCGGCGAGCAGCGCATTGAGACTGTGGGCCGAAACCGGGCGGGCGGTGGAAAGCGTCAGGTCGATGGCCGAGACATTCAGGGTCGGCACGCGTATCGCCTTGGCCTGCACCCGCCCGGCCAGTTGGGGCAGCAGGCGCTCGACGCCCCGGGCAAGGCCGGTGGAAACCGGGATGATGGACTGCATCGCCGAGCGCGTGCGGCGAAGATCGTGGTGGTGATAACCGTCGATCAAGGGCTGATCGTTCATCGCCGAATGCAGCGTGGTCAGGAGCGCCTCTTCGATGCCAATCTCGCGATCGAGCAGGGCAAGCAGCGGCGCCACGGCATTGGTGGTGCAAGATGCGGCGGAAACCAGGCGCTCGCCGCCCGTCAGCGTCTCTTCGTTGATGCCGGCGACGATGGTGGCATCGACATCCTCGCCGCTGTGGCCGGGGTGCGAGAGCAAAAGACGCGGGCAACCGGCGTCGAGAAAGCGCTCCAGCTCGCCCCGCCGGCCATAAGCGCCGGAACATTCCACCAGCAGGTCGATGCCGGCCGCCCGCCAGGCGACCGCCTCCGGCTCGCGAAAATGGCTGACGGCAATGGGGCGACTATCAATGACCAGCGCGTCGTCGCTGACCTCGACCCGGCCCGCGAAACGCCCGTGCGTCGAGTCAAAGCGGGTCAGATAAGCCATGCTGTCGAGCTGGGCCGGCTCGTTGATGGCCACCACCTGCAAGCGGTGGGGCAGCGAGCTTTCGGCCAGCGCCCGCAGGAAACAACGGCCAATCCGGCCGTAGCCGTTAATGGCAAGACGAAAGGGAGG
>CAZFHE010000271.1:0-10046 GCA_964518615.1 uncultured Dechloromonas sp.
CCCTCGCCCCCCCCCCCCCCCCCTCCCCCGCCGCCCGGGCCGCCATGACCGCCACCCTGACGTCGCGACTGTCCGAAATCATGACCCGCGAGGTGCTGGGCGTCGCGCCAACGGCCGCGCTCAAGGACGCCGCCCGGCTGATGGCCAAGGAAAATGTCTCGAGCCTCCTCGTCAGCGAGGGCGGCAAGGCGCTGGGCATCATCACCGAAAGCGATATCGTGCGCGCCATGCACGGCCGCCTGCCGGGCGAGACGCCCGCCAGCGCCATCATGTCCGAGCCGCTGATCTCTGCTTTGCCCGAACTCGATCTGCTGCGCGCCCGGCAATTGATCGAACAGCATCGCATCCGCCATCTGGCCATTGTCGATGCCGCCGGCAAAACCCTCGGCATTGTCAGCGAAACCGATTTCCGCCTCGCGCTTGGCAACGACATCTTCCGTCATCTGGGCAATCTCCATGAGGTCATGGAAGACAAGATTCCCCGCCTTTCGCCTCGGTCGCGCCTCTACGACGCCATCGCCCGCATGGTCGAGGACGACGCCGATTACCTGATCGTCGGCGAGGCCGGCAAGCCGCTCGGCATCCTGACCGAACGCGATATCCCGCGCCTCTTGTGGCAGCACCCGGAGGCCCAGGCGCTGGCGCTCGATGAGGTCATGTGCTCGCCGGTGCGCGGCATTTCCATCGACGCCTCGGTCACCGCCGCGCTGGAAGCCATGAACCGGCATCGCCAGCGGCACATGGCCGTGCTGGATGCCGAGGGCGCAATCCAGGGGGTCATCAGCCAGAGCCGCCTGCTCGGCGCGCTCGGCCTCGCCCAGGACATCGCCGAGCGCGAGGAAAGCCGCCAGCGCATCGCCGCCCAGAACCGCGCCCTGAACCTGATGACCGGCATCGCCCAGGCGCTGGTTCGCTATCACGACGAAAAGGCCATGCTGACCGATATCTGCGCCCAACTGGTCGAGGCTGGCGGCTACCGCATGGTCTGGGTCGGCGCGGCCCTCGATGATGCCGAGCGCCGCGTCATCCCGCTGGCGGAAGCAGGCTTGAGCGAGGATTATCTGACCAGCCTCAACATCACCTGGAAAGACTGCCCTCGCGGCAACGGCCCGGTCGGCCGCGCCATCCGCAGCGGCGCGCCCTGCATCGTCCAGGACATCGACCATGATCCAAACTTCGCGCCCTGGCGCGCATCGGCGCAGGCCCTCGGCTACCGCGCGGCGATCGGCCTGCCGCTACGCATCGACGGCGCGGTGGTGGGCTCCTTCAATCTGTACACGGCAACCCCCCATGCTTTCAACGACGACGAATTGACCCTGCTTTGCAATCTCGCCGACGAACTCGGGCTTGGCATGGCAATGCAGCGCTCGCGGCGCGCCCTCTTCAACAGCGAGGCCAATCTGCGCCAGGCGCAGCACCTCGCCCGTCTGGGCCACTTTGAATACCTGCCAGAAGCCGACCTCTGGACCTGCTCGCCGGAACTGGCCGAAATTGTCGGCATCGACGCCGGCTACCCGCGCACCGCCGCCGGCTGGCTGGCCTTGATCCACCCCGAGGAGCGCAAACGGGTCGGGTGGGACGTGCGGAATCATCTGCTCGGCCAGTACCGGAGTTTCGACAACCGCTACCGCATCGTCCGCCATCACGATGGCAAGGTGATCTGGGTGCATAGCACCGGCGCACTGGATATCGACGAGGAGGGCAAGGTCGCCCGGATGTTCGGCACCATCCAGGATGTCAGCGAGCGCATACGCCTGGAACAGGAATTGCGCGACAGCGAATCCTTGTTGCAGGAAGCCCAGGCCATCGCCCATCTCGGCAGCTGGCGGCTCGATATCACCAGCGGCGCGCTGATCTGGAGCGACGAAGCCTACCGCATCATGGGCAAGCCGCAAGGCAGCACGATCAGCCAGGACGACTACATGGCGCTGACCCATCCCGACGATCGCGCCCGCGTCGAATCCGAATGGCGGACGGCCTTGGCCGGCGGCGCGCCCTACAACTCCGTTCATCGCATCGTCGTCGAGGGCCGATCGCGCTGGGTGCACGCCCGCGCCCACCTCCGCTTCTCGCCCAGCGGCAAACTCTTGTCGGCGGTGGGCGCGACGCAAGACATCAGCGAACAGCGCAGCGTCGAGGAATCGCTGCGCAAACTGTCGCTGGCCATCGAACAGACGCCGCACAGCATCGTCATCACCAACACGCGCCAGGAAATCGAGTATGTCAATGACGCCTTCGTCCGCAGCACCGGCCATCCGCGCGCCGAGGCCATCGGCAAGACGCCGGCCATGCTGCAATCCGGGCTGACCCCGGCGTCCACCTACGCGGAACTGAAACAGGCCATGGCCGATGGGACGGAGTGGCGCGGCGAATTCGTCAATCGCCGGCGCGATGGCAGCGACTACGAAGCCTTTGCCATCATTTCTCCGGTACGCCAGCCGGACGGGCGGGTCACCCACTTTCTGGCCATCGAGGAAGATGTCAGCGAAAAAAAACGCATCCAGACCGAACTCGACCGCCATCGCCAGAATCTCGAAAGCCTGGTCGCCGAACGCACCGTCCAGTTGCGCCAGGCCACCGAGGAAGCCGAATCGGCCAGCCGGGCGAAAAGCGCCTTCCTCGCCAATATGAGCCACGAAATCCGCACGCCGATGAATGCCATCATGGGCCTGACCCATCTGGCGCTGCGCGACGCCGACATCTCGCCCGAGCAGCGCCGGCGGCTGACCAAGATCGACAACGCGACCCGCCATCTGTTATCCATCATCAACGACATCCTCGATATTTCCAAGATCGAGGCCGGCAAGCTGGTGCTCGAAGAAAGCGATTTCTCGCTCACTCGCCTGATCGCCTCGGCCCGCGAGCTGATCGGCGAACGCGCGGCGGCCCGCCACCTGACATTGCATTGCGACATCGCCCCGGATCTGCCCGACCGCCTTCACGGCGACCCGCTGCGCCTACAGCAGATCCTGGTCAATTTCCTCTCCAATGCCGCCAAATTCACCGAACAGGGCGGCATCACCATCGCCGTTCGCCTGCTCGCCAAGGACGGAGCCGGTTACCTCGCGCGCTTCTCGGTACAAGACACCGGCATCGGCATCGCGCCGGACGTTCAGGCCCGGCTATTTTCCCCCTTCGAACAGGCCGATAGCTCGACCACCCGCCGCTTCGGCGGCACGGGCCTGGGACTTGCCATCAGCAGCCGGCTGGCCCGGGCCATGGGCGGCGACATCGGCGTCGACAGCGCGCCCGGCGAAGGCTCGACCTTCTGGTTCACCGCGCGTCTGGGCCTCGCCCAGGCATCCGCTCACTCGTCCGACCCGTCCGCCCACTCGTCTACAGAAACGGCCGCCCCGCTCGCCTCGATGCCTTGCTTCCCGCCCAATATCCGCATCCTGCTGGCCGAGGACAATGCAATCAACGAAGAAGTCGCCACCGCCCTCTTGCGCTCGGCCGGCCTCTCGGTCGACGTCGCCGCCGACGGCGCCGCCGCCGTCGCCCTGGCCGAGCGCCATGTGTACGATCTTGCGCTGATGGACATGCAAATGCCGGTCATGGACGGCCTCGAAGCCACCCGCCGCATCCGCGACCTGCCCGGATGGTCGGCCGTCCCCATCATGGCAATGACCGCCAATGCCTTCGATGAAGACCAGCGCGCCTGCCTCGCGGCGGGCATGAACGACCATGTCGCCAAGCCCGTCAAGCCCGACCTCCTGCTCGCCACCCTGGCGCAATGGCTGCCGCAAGCCGAGGCCATGCCGGCGGCCAAGGCGGTAGAAGCCCCGATGGCCGCCGCCCCGGATAACGAAGCGCAAAGCCTCACGGCCCGGCTGGCCGCCATCCCCGGTCTCGATGCCGAACTCGGACTCAAGGCGGTGCGCGGCCGCATGGAGAGCTACACGCGCCTGCTCGGCAAATTCATCGACAGCCATGGCGAGGATTTCCCCGCCATCGCCCGCCATCTGGCCGGCGGCGAAATCGATGAAGCGCGCCGCCTCGCCCACTCGATGAAAGGCGCCGCCGGCGCCCTCGGGGCCGTGGCGGTCCAGGCCGCGGCCGCCGAACTGGAGAAGGCGATCCGCGCCGAGCAGCCGGCGGCCATCATCGAGCCGCTGCGTCAGAGCCTGGCCGCCGCCTATGGCGCGCTGGGCGACGCCCTCCGCCCGCTCCTGGCCGCTCAGCCGGAGCCTGGCCAGCCCGAGGCCCCGGAACAGTCGCTGGAGACGACCTTGAACGAATTGCGCCGCCTGCTGCACGATGGCGATATCCATGCCCAGGAACTCCTGCGCCAGAACGAGCCCTTGCTGCGCCGCGCCCTGGGCGACGCCTTCCCGCCCTTCGCCCGGCTGATCGACAATTTCGATTTCGAGGCCGCCCGCGCGCTGCTGGACGGCAATCAAGCGCCCTGACCCCGCCGCCCTGAACCACAAAGCGCGCCGGAAACCGGCGCTGCCGTCCCTCAGGGCCGGTCGAGCCAGTACAGGGCGCTGATGGTCTTGGCGTCGGTGATGCGGCCCTCCCACACCGCCTGCCGGGCCTCGGCGGGCGATAGTTCGAGCAGGTCGAGGAATTCGTTGGCATCAAGCTGCGGCGCGCCGACGCGGCGCAAGCCGCGCGCCAGGAAAATTTCGATCCGTTCGTCGGAATAGCCGATACCCGGATGCATCAGGCCAAGGTGCGCCCAGTCGGCCGCCTCATAGCCCGTTTCCTCGCGCAATTCACGGCGGGCGGTGTTAAGGATGTTTTCGCCCGGGTCGATCTTGCCGGCGGGCAATTCCAGAAAAACCCGGCGCAAGGGATAACGGAACTGGCGCTCGAACAGCAGCTTGCCGTTTTCCAACAGGGCCAGCACGACCACCGCGCCGGGGTGGACGATGTACTCGCGCAGCGCTTCGCCGCCATTGGGCAGGCGCACCCGATCCCTGCGGACATCCAGCAGCCTGCCCTTGAAGACCGTTTCGCTGGCGATTGGCGTTTCGATCAGATCAAGGTCGTGTGTCATGACGAGGGCTCCAAAAAAAACGCCCCGACCGGCGGGGCGTTGTGTTCGTGGTATCGGTTGCTCAGAGAGAGCGCAGCAGCGCGAAGACGCAGGCCATCATGATGGTTCCCGGGAAAAGGCCCAGCGCCGCGACGGCAACGCCATTGGCCGAAATCAGGAGGCGCATGTCGGTACTGGCGGCGATCGGGGTTTCGTCCGCCGGCGCATCGAAATACATCAGCTTGACGACGCGCAGATAGTAGAACGCGCCGATCAGCGAGAAGAGCACGGCGATGATCGCGAGCCAGATGTGACCGGCGGCGACGACGGCTTGCAGCACCGACAACTTGGCGAAGAAGCCCACGAAGAAGGGGATGCCGGCCATCGAGAACATCAGCATCATCATGATCGCGGCAAACCACGGGCTGCGCTGGTTCAGGCCCTTGAAATCGTCGAGGGTATCGGCCTCGAAGCCGGCGCGGGCCATCAGCAAGATCATGCCGAAGGTGCCAAGGCTCATCAGCACATAGGCGATCACATAGAACATCGCCGAGCTGTAGGCTTCCAGCGCGAAGCGGGGGTCGCCATTGACGACGCCGGACACGATGCCGAGCAGCATGAAGCCCATGTGCGAAATCGCGGAATAGGCCAGCATGCGCTTGATATTGGTCTGAACGAGGGCGGCCAGATTGCCGACGGCCATCGACAGCACGGCCATGATGACCAGCATGGCCTGCCAGTCCTGGGCCAGGGGGAAGAGGCCGCCGACCAGAAGACGCATGACGACGGCGAACGCGGCAAGCTTCGGCGCGCTGCTGATCAACAGCGTGACCGAGGTCGGCGCGCCGTGATAGACATCGGGAATCCACATGTGGAAGGGCACGACGCCAAGCTTGAAGGCCAGGCCCGCGATCAGGAAGATCAGGCCAAAGACCAGCAGGTTGCCATTGACGCCGCCATAGGCAAGGCGCGCGGGGATGGCGGTGATTTCGAGGGTGCCCGTGGCGCCGTAAATCATGGACATGCCGTAGAGCAAGAGGCCGGAGGCCAAAGCGCCGAGGACGAAATATTTCATCGCCGCCTCGCTTGCGGCGAGCGAAGCGCGGTTCATCGCCACCATCGCGTACAGCGACAGCGACAGAAGTTCGATGCCGATAAAAACGGTAGCGAAATGATTGGCCGAAATCATCACCATCATGCCGAGGGTGGCGAAGAGCGTCAGCACGTAGTACTCGCCCTTGTTCATCTCGTTGCGGTCGATGACGTAGGCGCGCGAATAGAACATCACGACGATGACCGTGGCGTACAGGAAGAGCTTCAGCAGGTCGGACAATCGGTCGGCGACGAACATGTTGCTGAAGGTGTGGGTGATCTCCCCGGTGCTGATCGCGGACTGGATCAAGGCGCAACCGAGAAGGGTCAGCACGCTCAGCGTGAAGGTCAGGGTGCGCCGGCTGTCCTTGACGAACAGGTCGATCAACAGGATGGCCAGCGCCATGACCACCAGGAAAATTTCCGGGGCGGCCGGCAGGAGGTTGGGGACAACGAAATGGTCGAACATGTCGGCTACCGTTTATTGAATCTTGCTGATATTGACGTGATCCAGCAGCTCGCCCACCGAGACGTGCATGACTTCGGTAAAGGGTTGCGGATAGAGGCCCAGCCACAGGGTGCACAAGGCCAGCACGCCAAGAATGGCGAACTCGCGCTTGTTGATGTCGGAAAGCTCGGCGACATGCTGATTGGCGACCGCGCCGAAAACGACCCGCTTGTACATCCACAGCGAGTAGGCAGCGCCCAGGATCAGCGAGGTGGCGGCGGCGAAGGCAACCCAGAAGTTGAACTGAACCGCGCCCAGGATGACCATGAATTCGCCGACGAAGCCGGAGGTTGCGGGCAGGCCGGCATTGGCCATCGAGAACAGCATGAACAGCGCGGCGAATTTCGGCATGGTATTGACCACGCCGCCGTAATCGGCGATCTGACGGCTGTGCACGCGGTCATACATGACGCCGATACAGAAGAACATCGCGCCGGAGACGAAACCGTGGGAAATCATCTGAATCAGGGCGCCTTCCACGCCGATGGCGCTGAACATGAAGAAGCCGAGGGTGACGAAACCCATGTGGGCAATCGACGAATAGGCCACCAGTTTCTTCATGTCGGCCTGAACCAGGGCGACGAAGCCGATATAGACCACCGCGATCAGCGACAGGGCAATCATGAAGTTGGCGAGTTCGTGCGAGGCATCCGGCGCGATGGGCAGCGAGAAGCGCAGGAAACCGTAAGCGCCGAGCTTCAGGGCAATGGCCGCCAGCACGATGGAGCCGCCGGTCGGGGCTTCGACGTGGGCATCCGGCAACCAGGTATGGACCGGCCACATCGGCACCTTGACCGCGAAGGCAATCAGGAAGGCGAGGAAGAGCCAGATCTGCGGGCCGAGTTCGATCGGCATCTGGTGCCAGTCGAGAATGGAGAAGCTGCCGCCGGAATGGATGTACAGATAAAGCAACGCCAACAGGAAGAGCAGCGAGCCGAACAGGGTGTAGAGGAAAAACTTGAAGGCCGCATAGACGCGGTTGGGACCGCCCCAGACGCCGATGATCAGGTACATCGGAATCAGCGAGGCCTCGAAGAAGACGTAGAACAGCACGCCGTCGAGCGAGGAGAAAATGCCGTTCATCAGACCGGACATGATCAGGAAGGCGGCGTTGTACTGGGCCACTTTTTCGGTGATCACTTCCCAGCCGGCGGCGACCACGATGACGGTGACGAAGGCATTGAGAATCACGAACAACATCGAGATGCCGTCGACGCCGAGGTGGTAATTGACATTGAAGCGGGGAATCCAGCTTCCCATCTCGACGAACTGCATGCCGCCGTAAGCGAGATCGAAGCCGGCCCACAACGGGATCGTCACCAGGAAACTGGCAATCGCGCCAACGAGGGCGAGCATCCGGGCCAGGGGCGCATTCCGGTCGGAACCGGTCAAGAGCACGATGATGCCGGAAACGATGGGAAGCCAGATGGCGAGAGACAGCAGCGGGTAAGTCGACATGTTATTCCTTGCTTTGCTGCGAACGATTCATGCTAGGCGTAATTGATCCACAGGGTCATCAGCACGAAAACGCCGATGATCATGGTGAAAGCGTAGTGATAGACGTAGCCGGTCTGGAACAGACGGGTCGCGGTGGCGATCCAGCCGACCAGGCGGGCCGAGCCATTGACGATCAGGCCGTCGATGATGGCGACGTCGCCGCCCCGCCACAAGCCCTTGCCCAGCAAACGCGCGCCGCCGGCGAAAACGAAGTCGTTGATCTTGTCGAAGTAGTACTTGTTTTCCAAGAGGCTGTGAATGCCCGAGAAGCGGCGCTGGATGGCGGCCGGGATGTCAGGACGCTTCATGTAGAAGAACCACGACAAGGCTACGCCGGCCAGGGCCAGATAGAGGGGCGGCGTCGAGAGGGCATGCAGACCCATAGCCGCAGCGCCGTGGAATTCCTCGACGAAGTGAGACAGCGCCGGGTGGGCGACGGCATCGACATGGATGACGCCCTTGAAGAAATCGCCAATGACCATGGGTTCGATGCCGATGTAGCCGATGATGGCCGACGGAATGGCCAGCAGCACCAGGGGCAGCGTCACCACCCACGGCGTCTCGTGCGGCTTCTGGCCGGGCGCGAGGCCATGATGATGATCGGGCGAGACTTCCTCGTCGTCATGATCGCCGTGGTGCTCATGATGGTCGGCCTTGCCGAAACGCTCCTCGCCGTGGAAGACCAGGAAATACATGCGGAAGGAGTAGAAGGCGGTGACGAAAACGCCGACCAGCACCGCGTAGTAGGCAAAGCCCGCGCCGGGGATGGAGGAGAACTTGACCGCCTCGATGATCGAATCCTTGGAATAGAAACCGGCCATGAAGGGCGTGCCGATCAACGCGAGCGAACCGATCAGCGAGGTGATCCAGGTAATCGGCATGTATTTGCGCAGGCCGCCCATATTGCGGATGTCCTGATCGTGGTGCATGCCGATAATCACCGAGCCCGCGGCGAGGAACAAGAGGGCCTTGAAGAAGGCGTGCGTCATCAGGTGAAAGATCGCCACCGAATAGGCGGAAGCGCCCAGGGCGACCGTCATGTAGCCGAGCTGCGACAGGGTCGAGTAGGCGACCACGCGCTTGATGTCGTTCTGGACGATGCCGAGAAAGCCCATGAAGAGCGCGGTGATGGCGCCGATGACGATGACGAAGGACAGCGCCGTGGTCGACAACTCAAACAGCGGCGACATGCGCGCCACCATGAAGATGCCGGCGGTCACCATGGTCGCCGCGTGAATCAGCGCCGAGATGGGCGTCGGGCCTTCCATCGAGTCGGGCAGCCAGACGTGCAATGGCACCTGGGCCGACTTGCCCATGGCCCCGATGAAGAGGCAGATGCAGGCGACGGTCATCAGCGACCATTGCTGATCGCCCCAGATATTGATGGTCGTCGCGGCGAGTTCCGGCGCGTTGGCGAACACCGTGGCGTAGTCGAGGGAGCCGAAATGGGCCAGGATCAGGCCGATGCCGAGAAGGAAGCCGAAGTCGCCAACCCGGTTGACGAGAAAGGCCTTCATGTTGGCGAAGATGGCCGTCGGCCGGGTGTACCAGAAACCGATCAGCAGGTAGGAGACGAGACCGACCGCTTCCCAGCCAAAGAACAGCTGCATGAAGTTGTTGGCCATCACCAGCATCAGCATCGAGAAGGTGAATAGCGAGATGTAGCTGAAAAAGCGGTTATAGCCCGGATCTTCCTGCATGTAGCCGATGGAGTAGATATGCACCATCAGCGACACGAAGGTGACGACCAGCATCATCGTCGTGGTCAGGGTGTCGATCAGGAAACCGACTTCGAAGGTGTAATCGCCGCTGGTCAGCCAGGTGTAGACCGGGCCGTTGAAGGTGTTGCCGGCCTGCACGTCCTGGAAAATCAGCACGGAGGCGATGAAGGAAATCGCGACGCCGGCGATGGTGACGCTGTGCGCCACCCAGCGCGGAATGACGCGGCAGAACAGGCCGGCGACGATG